>CAYZKM010000144.1:0-9645 GCA_964478525.1 uncultured Bifidobacterium sp. | reverse complement strand
ACCGAGATGCTGACCCATACACGCGCATCCGACGCCAGTTTCAAGCGGATCCACGACCTGTTCGGCACCGCCGGCGCGGTCGAGCTGACGGGCCTGGTGGGCTACTACGCCATGGTCGCGCTGATGCTGAACATGGCCGACCTGCCGCTGCCGGCGGGGATGCCGGCACTGCCGGACCGCGGCTGATACCGGAGGAAACGAAACCGATGAGGATCGCATCCGTCGAGGTCAGCGTCCTGAGCGTGACGCTGGACCAGCCCTACCAGGCCGCCGGGCGCCAGGTGGGCGCCAACTGGCATGTCATGGCCGAGATCACCACCACCGATGGGGTGAAGGGCTTCGGCTATATCGTCGCGCTGCGGGAAATGTTCGTCCGCGCCGTCGCATCCGCCTGCCGCGAGCTTGGCACCCTGCTGATCGGGATGGACGTGCTGCAGGCCGAGGCGGCATGGCGGAAGATGGCCGCCGCCGGCGACTGGGTCGGTCCGGGCGGGCTGCTGCACTACGCGATCTGCCCGCTGGACATCGCGATCTGGGACGCTGCCGGCAAGACATTGGGCCAGCCGGTGTGGAAGCTGCTGGGCGGGGCGCGCGACCGGCTGGCGGCCTATGCGTCGGACGGGTTCTGGTACTCGCTCAGCCTCGACGCGCTCGCGGCCTCCGCGGTCAGGGCGCGCGACGCCGGATTCCGCGCGGTGAAGCTGCGCATCGGGCACGAGGCGCATCCCGACGGCGAGGTGGCGCGCGTGCGGGCGGTGCGCGACGCCGTCGGTCCGGATGTCGCGATCATGGTCGACGCGACGGAAACCTGGCCGCTGGACCGCGCCATTCGCACCGGGCGGGCGTTGCAGGAGGCCGGGGTCGCCTGGTTCGAGGACCCGATCCCGCACACCGATGTCACCGGCATGGCGCGCATCGCGGCCGAGCTGGATATGCCGCTGGCGACCGGGGAGCATTTGTATCAAGTCAGCGACTTCACCCGCCTGCTGGAAGCCCGCGCGGCATCCGTCGCGCTGATCGATCTCGGCCGCATCGGCGGCGTCACGCCCTGGCGCCATGTCGCGTCCCTGGCCCACGGGTTCG
The DNA here is from genome assembly GCA_964478525.1 of uncultured Bifidobacterium sp. Lineage (GTDB taxonomy): Bacteria > Pseudomonadota > Alphaproteobacteria > Acetobacterales > Acetobacteraceae > Rhodopila. The sequence goes on along the minus strand of CAYZKM010000144.1, from coordinate 8,562 downwards.
GCGTGCGGGTCGGCGGCCATGTGCTGCCCGAGATCCACATCCACCTCCTCGCCGCCGCCCCCAACGGCCACATCGTCGAATACGTCCCCCGCTCGGCGCGCCTGCTGCAAGCCATGCCGGCGATGACCGGGGGGATGATGGTCGCCCCCGACGGCGCCGGTTTCGGGCTGGAACTGGACCGCGACGCCGTGCGCCGCTTCACCGTCACCGACTGAGGACACGACATGACCCTGACCGAGACCGGCAGCGTCGCCCGCCCTGCCCTGCGCGCGCCCGAATATGACGTGGCGACCCTGCATGACGTGATGGTGCCGATGCGCGACGGGGTGCGGCTGGCGACCGATATCTGGCTGCCCGCCCGCGACGGCGCGCTGCTGGCGGGGCCCTGGCCGGTGGTGCTGGAACGCACGCCGTATAACAAGACCCGCGGGCCGGGGAATACGCCCGACGGCGCGTTCTGGGCCAGCCGCGGCTATGTCTTCGTCGCGCAGGATTGCCGGGGCCGGTGGAAGTCGGAAGGCGAATTCATCTCCTACCCGTCCGAGGGCGATGACGGCGTCGACACCATGGCCTGGATCATGACACAGCCCTGGTGCAACCAGCGGATCGCGGTGACGGGATCGAGCTACTATGCCTCCACCGCGCAGGCGATCCTGTGCCGCAACCCGCCCGGCCTGGTCGCGGCGGTGATCCGCGTCGGCGCCGGCGACTATCACGAGGATGGTGCCTGGTACGGCGGCGCTTTCCTGCTGACGCACAACATCAACTACGCGCTGGGCCTGGCCGCGCTGGGACAGGAGGCCGTGGCCGACCGGCGCGTCGCCGCCGCCTTCGAAAAGGCGCTGGAACCGGCCGAGGCTTTCCATCTGATGCAGCGCTCGCCGCTGCCCGAGGGCGGGTCGGTGATGGCGCTGGCCCCGTCCTATGACGCCTGGTACCAGGAATGGCAGCGGCACGAACTGTATGACGCATTCTGGAAGCAGGACGGCTATCGCTTCGACTACCAGGCCGCGGCCGACGTGCCGGTGCTGCTGATCGGCACCTGGTACGACGCGTTCCTGGGCGGGATGCTGGACGCGTTCACCGGCTATGCGCAGGGGAAATCCTCGCCGGTCCACATGATCATGGGCGGCGGGTTCCATTCATCCGTCTATACGATGTCGACCGTGGCCGGCGATGTCGACATGGGGCCGGCCATGCCGATCGCCGTGCCCGCCGCCATCGCGCAATGGTTCGACCAGCATGTGAAGGGCATCGATCGCGGGCTGGCCGGCGGGCACGTCTTCCATGCCTTCCGCATCGAGGGTGGTTCCGGCGCGAAAACCCCGGACGGCTTCCTGCACGCCGGCGGATCCTGGCAGGCTTTCGATGCCTGGCCGCCGCGCGATGCCCGCCCGACCCGGTTGCATCTGGGCGCCGACCTGACCCTGGCCGAGGCAACGCCGGCCGAGGGTTCTCTCAGCTATGATCACGATCCGCGCGATCCCGTGCCATCGGTGGGCGGCAATGTCAGTTCCGGCAACCGCACGATCCTGGCCGGACCCTATGACCAGCGCGGCGACAGTGGCCTGGCGCAATGTCGCGACACCAGGCTGCTGTCCGAGCGACCCGATATCCTGGTGTTCCAGACCGAGCCGCTGGAACACGATACCGAGATCGCCGGGCCGATCAGCGTCACGCTGTTCGTGTCATCCTCGGCCGTCGATACCGATTTCGCCGCCAAGCTGATCGACCAGTACCCGCCGGGCCCGGACTATCCGCACGGCTATGCGATGAACATCCAGGACGGCATCGTGCGTGCCCGCCTGCGCGGCTTCACCCAGGCCGGGCCGGGATACCGGCGTATCTACGCCCATCGCGAGGAACCGCTGGTCCCGGGCGAGATCGTGCCGCTCACCATCGAATTGTGGTCCAGCCGGGTGCTGCTGCGCGCCGGCCATCGCATCCGGCTGGACATCTCGTCCAGCAGCTTCCCTCGCTTCGACGTGAACCCGAACACCGGCGAGCGATTCGCCGAACGCCGCTTGCCGCCGGTCGTCGCCCGCAACACGATCCATGTCGGGCCGGCGCATCCGTCGCATGTGGAACTGCATCTGCGCTGACCAGGCGCCCACCGATCGCACGACAGGAGGAACAGCATGACCATGACCGCCGAGAAGAAACAGGCCATCAAGCAGGATTTCATCGCCGCGCGCGGCTATTGGAGCCAGGCCTGGGATACGCTGCTGGACATCTCGCCCGAATATTTCGCGGCCTATGCCAAGCTGTCCTCGGTGCCGTGGAAGAACGGCACACTGTCGCCCAAGGTGCGCGAATTCATCTACATCGCCATCGATTCCTCCACCACGCATCTGTATGAACCCGGGCTCCGGGTGCATATCCGCAACGCGCTGAAATACGGCGCGACGCGCGAGGAGATCATGGAGGTCTACCAGCTGACCTCGGTGCTGGGCGTGCACACCATCACCTCCAGCGTGCCGATCCTGGTGGAGGCGGCGAAGGCCATGGGCCACGCCGACGCGGTCACGCCCAAGGCGCTGACGCCGCGCCAGCAGCAGCTGAAGGCCGACTTCATCGCCGCCCGCGGCTACTGGGCCGATCTGTGGGACATCGTACTCGCGCTGTCGCCCGACTATTTCGAGGCCTACGGAGAGTTTTCCTCGGTGCCCTGGAAGCACGGTGTGCTGGAACCGAAGGTGCGCGAACTGATCTATGTCGCGATCGATGCCTCCACGACGCATCTGTACGACCTCGGCACCCGCGTGCACATGGAGAACGCGCTGAAGCAGGGTGCCACCCCGGCCGAGATCATGGAAGTGCTGGAACTGACCAGCGTGCTGGGCGTCCATACCGTCAGCATGGGCCTGCCGGTGCTGCTGGACGAGTTGAAGAAGGCCGAGCAGGCGAAGGCCTGATGGAGAGGGCGGCGGCCGGGTGGCCGCCGCCCCGACGCCTGGGTCTACTTCGTCTTTCCCGACGCGTCATACTGCTTCAGATAGGCGGTCAGGTCGGCGATCTGCTGGTCGCTTTTTAATCCCACGAAGACCATCTTCGTGCCTGGGATCTTGGCCTTCGGATCGCGGATATACTCGGCAAACACCGCCTCGTTCCAGGTGATACCGCTCTTTTTGTTGGCCTCGCTGTAGTTGAAGCCCTGGACCGACCCGGCGGTTCGCCCGAACAGCCCGTTCAGGTTCGGCCCGATCAAATTCTTCGCCGTCTCTCCCACCTGATGGCACGCTCGGCATTGATTGAAAATCTTCGCTCCGGCGGCGGCATCCTGGGCCTGAACCTGGCCGGTCGTCAGCAGCGCCAGGGTCGCGGCGGCCACAAGAATCCTCATGCGATGCATCCTCTGCGTCTCGTTCAACGCCCGGACCATCGCACGGGACGCGCAGGCGAGCATGGTGGTTTGACGCATCCGAGCGTTGCCCGGCTTACAGGACCAGCGCCGGCCATTGCAGGTCCCGATCCGACAGCACCACCGGCGGGCGCGGCCAGGCGATGCCCAGCGCCGGGTCGTCGAACCGCGCACCGCGCGCGGCGGCCGGTTCGTGGGCGGCATCGATCGCATAGGTCACCTCGGCATCATCGGTCAGGGTGACGAACCCGTGTGCGAAGCCCGCCGGGATCAGCATGCCGAGCTGGGTGTCGTGGCCGAGTTCCAGGCCGAACCAGCGCCGGAATTCGGGCGAGCCCGGGCGCAGATCGGCCGCGACATCGAACACCCGCCCGCGCGAGGCGCGCACCAGCTTGGTCTCGGCATGCGGCCCCGCCTGCCAGTGCATCCCGCGCAACGTACCGGCCAGGCGGTTCCACGACGCGCTGATCTGCACCGGGCGGAAATCGAGCCCGGCGGCGGCGAAGGTGTCAGCGCACCACAGCCGGGCGAAGGTGCCGCGGAGATCGGCATGCCGACGCGGACGGACGACCAGAAGGCCGGGCAGCGGGGTGGGCTCGAAGATCACGCCGGCGGCTCCCGATTACACGTAACGGTTGTAGATGGCATCGTGTCGTACCGATTGGAAGAGGGCGTGCGGGCTGATAATGTGGCGCATCGATGCCGGCGCAGAACGTGCCGGACCCGGGTCCGCGCGACACACGCCGAACCGTGTCATCCGAAGCCCGGGGCCTGCCTCCGGACGGCTCTTCCGGCCGTCGCTCTGCAAAGGGAATACACATGCGTTCAATGCATGGTCGGTTCGCCAGCCTGCTGCTGTCCGGCCTGTTGGTCTTCGGCCAGGCCGCGCCCGGCTTCGCGCAGGCCAGGCCGCCGGCCGCGATTGTCGCCGAATGGCCGCACACCATGTCCGGCGCGCAAGGCAGCGTCACGGTCTATCAGCCACAGGCCATCGGCTGGGCCGACCACGCCACCCTGACCGCCCGCGCTGCCGTCGCCATCACGCCGACCGGCGCCAAGACCCCGATCCTGGGCACGCTCGACCTGTCGGTCAGCACCACGGTCGACCCCGCCGCCAAGCTGGTGCAGCTGTCGGAACCGAAGCTGACCGCGTCGCATTTCCCGTCGCTCGACACCACGCAGGCGGCGCAGATGGAGCAGAAGATCCGCGACGCCCTGCCCGGCCTGCATCTGAAATCGGTCCCGCTGGACGCGGTGCTCATGAGCCTGAAGCGCACGCAGGACGTGCAACCGGTCATCGTGAACAACGACCCGCCGACCATCTTCTACAGCGGCAAGCCCGCCAGCCTGGTCGTGTTCGACGGCGAACCGGTGCTGACCCCGATCGGCGAGAGCGGGCTGTCCTACGCGGTCAATACCAACTGGCCGGTCTTCACCGACGGCACGCTCTGGTACCTGTTGAACGGCGCGATGTGGCTGTCCGCCCCGGCCTCCTCGGGCCCCTACAAGCCGGTCGGCAGCCTGCCGCCGGTGTTCAACGCGATCCCGAACGATCAGAACTTCGCCGATGTGCGCAAGGCCTTGCCCGCCAAGCCGCAGCAGGGGCCGGTGCCCGACATCTATGTCAGCACCAAGCCCGCCGAGATCATCGTCACCGACGGCCCGCCCAAATTCGTCCCCGTCGCCGGCACCGGTCTGCAACAGGTGACCAACGCCAGCAGCGACCTGTTCTTCGACCCGACCAAGGGCCAGTTCTATTTCCTGACATCGGGCCGGTGGTTCTCCGCCTCGGCACTGAACGGGCCCTGGGTGTTCGCCACGCAGAACCTGCCGCCCGACTTCGCCTTCATCGATCCGCAGGGCCCGCAGGCGCATGTGCTGGCATCCGTGCCGAACACCGCGCAGGCACAGGCGGCGGTGCTGCAGGCGCAGATCCCGCAGCAGGGCACGCTGAAGCGCAGCGAGGCGAAGCTGACCGTCGCCTATGCCGGGCAGCCGCAATTCGAGCCCATCCCCGGCACGTCGCTGCGCTATGCCGTCAACACCTCGAACCAGGTGCTGGAGGTTGGCGGCAAGTACTACGCCTGCTACCAGGGGGCCTGGTTCGTGGCCGCCTCGCCCACCGGCCCCTGGGCTTTGGCCGAGACGGTGCCGCAGGCGATCTACACCATCCCCTCATCCAGCCCGCTGTATCCGGTGACCTATGTGACGGTGCAGTCCTATGACCCGGCATCGGTCACCTATGCCTATACCGCCGGATATATGCTGGGCTTCGTGACCGCCGGCGTTCTGGCCTATGGGACAGGGTTCTACTACCCGCCCTATATCTATCCGGGCCGCGTGCCGGGCTATTTCCCGTACCCCTACACCTATGCCGGACGCGTCTGGTACAACCCGGCCAATGGCGCCTGGGCCCGCGGGGCCACGGTGTATGGCCCCTATGGCACGGCCAAGGGCGGCGCCTATTACAACCCGTCGAACGGCGCCTGGGCCCGCGGCGGTGCAGTCTATGGCCCGAATGGCGGGGCCGGCGCCTGGTCGGCCTATAATCCTTCGACCGGCAGCTATGCCCGCGGGGCCGCAAGCTGGAACGCCTATGGCGGCACAGCGACCGCCAGCGCCTATAACGCCCAGACCGGGCGCGGCATGACCACGACGCAGAACACCAACATGTACCAGCGCTGGGGCAGTTCCACCTACACCTCCCCCACCCGCACCGTGAACACCGCCTCGGCCAGTGGCGCGCGCGGCTCGGTCGGCGGATTCTCCTCCTCCACCGGGGCCGAGGGTGCGGGATACAACACCGCCCGCGGCCAGGGCGGCGTGGTGAAGACGCCCAGCGGCGACGTCTATGCCGGGCGCGACGGCAACGCCTATCAGCACAGCGCCAGCGGCTGGTCGACCTGGAACAACGGCGCCTGGCAGCCGGTGCAGCGGCCCACCGGCGCGGCGAACGGCGCCGAACCGCGCACCCCGCCCGCCAGCCGCCCGCCCGCGCCGCAGACGCCGGAACGGTCGCAGTACCAGAACTTCGATCGCGGCCAGTACCAGACGATGGACCGGTCGAACTACCAGCAGCTGGAACAGGACCGGCAGGCCCGCTGGTCCGGCGATCGCTTCGGCGGCTTCGGCGGCGCCGCCCGCCCGGCCTTCGAAGGCGGCCGCTTCCGACGCTGACCACCCGGCCCGGTCCATCGCGTGGGCATGACCACCTTCGACGCCGCGGCCAGCCTGCTGGTGCTGGCCGCGGTCATCGGGCTGATCAATGACCGCTGGATCGGCGTGCCGCGCAACATCGCCCTGCTGGTGGGCGCGCTGATCACCGCCTGCGCCGTCATCCTGATCAGCGACCTGCGCACCAGCGGCCAGGGTGCCGCGATCTGGCGCGCTCGGCTTGAAGCCGCCAACCTCTCGGGCGTGCTGCTGGATGGCGTGCTGGCACTGATGCTGTTCGCCGGCAGCCTGCATGTGGACCTGCGGGAATTGCGGGCCCGCGCCTGGCCCGTGCTGATGCTGGCCACCGGCGGCGTGGTGATCTCCGCCATGCTGTTCGGCGGCGGGCTGTACGTGCTGGCGGGGTGGGTCGGCACGCCGATCCCGCTGATCTGGTGCATCGTGCTGGGCACCATCGTCGCCCCGACGGATGCCGTGGTGGTCGAGGGCCTGCTGCGCCAGGTCCGCATCCCCGCCCAACTGCGCGGCATCATCTCGGGCGAGAGCCTGTTCAACGACGGTGCCGCCGTGGTGCTGTTCCTGGCCATGCTGGCCGTCGCCGGCGGCCAGTACGACAGCGTCGGCCACGGGCAGCTGACGCTGAAGATCATCGAGGAAGTCGGCGGCGGCGGGCTGATGGGCTGGATCGCCGGCGGTATCGTCGTGCTGCTGACCCGCGGGATCAACGACCGGTCGCTGGAGCTGACATTCTCATTGGCACTCGCCCTGGGCATCTATCGCCTGGCGCTGGAGTTCGGCGTGTCGGGACCGATCGCCGTGGTGGCGGCGGGGCTGGCCTATCGCAATACGCCACGGCCGAACCATGCGCAGGCGGACCACATGACACTGTCATGGTCGACCATCGATGACCTGCTGAACACGTTCCTGTTCCTGCTGATGGGCTTCCAGATGCTGACGGTGCGCCCGGGGGCGGTGGCGTTCATCGTGCTGCCACTGGTCTTCGTGCTGGCGGTGCTGGCGCGTGGCATCAGCGTCGGGATGACGATGGCGGTGCTGCGTATGCCGGCGCGGGAGAAGCTGCGCGGCCTCGGTGTGCTGACATGGACGGGGCTGCGCGGCGGGATCTCGATCGCCCTGGCCCAGACCCTGCCCGACAGCCCGTACCGGGAGCATCTGCTGGGCATCGGCTATGCGATCGTGATCATGACAATCGTCTTTCAGGGCCTGACGGTGCCGGCCGTGCTGCGGGCGCTGTATCCCGCCCCGGCACGCGCGCGCGCGGATCGGGCCCCGCCATCCGGCTAGCGCGCTTTCCGGCTGACCGTAAACGGTCAGCGCGCGCTATCTTATTGTCTGATCGCATGATTCACCCGCTGCCACGATTCCGCTCAGCGTGATCATGCTCTAGATCGGCCGGCCTGATCGAAATGTCATCGAAACGCCATGCCGGACGGGCGTGACTCCGCCGCGCCAGGCAGGCAAAAGGACGCCTGCCGACCGCCCCTTTCCCAGACCAGCGGAGCATGATGCGCGCGATTTCCCTCCCCTCGCTGGCCACGGGACGCCGCTTGCCCAATCTGTGGGACGCGGTGGCGATCCTGTGCGTGTTCGGGGCGCTGATCGCGATCAGCCGGGTGGCGCGCGGCACGTTCGTCGGCATCGACGCGCCGGGGGCGACAGAGATCAGCCTGGACCCGCGCAACCTGCCGGAATACGCGGTGCGGACCACGCTGCGCATGTTCGCCGCCCTGATGCTGTCGCTGGTCTTCACCTTCACCTATGGCACCGCCGCGGCGAAAAGCCGGCGCGCGCGGGTCGTGCTGGTACCGATCCTGGACGTGCTGCAATCGGTGCCCATCCTGGGCTTCCTGACCTTCACGGTCGTCTTCTTCATGAGCCTGTTTCCAGGCCAGGTCATGGGCCTGGAACCGGCGGCGATCTTCGCGATCTTCACCAGCCAGGCATGGAACATGGCGTTCAGCATGTACCAGTCGCTGACCACCATCCCCCCTGACCTGCAGGAAGCC
>CAYZKM010000143.1:0-9689 GCA_964478525.1 uncultured Bifidobacterium sp. | reverse complement strand
TTCGACGCGCTGATCGCGGCCTGCGCGTCTTGAGCGACACCGAACGCGGCGACCGGATCGCCAAGTGGCTGGCACGGGCGGGCGTTGCCAGCCGCCGCGATGCCGAGAAGATGCTGGCCGAGGGCCGGGTGTCGGTGAACAACACCCGGATCACCCACCCCGCGACCTTCGTTGCCCCCGGCGACCTGGTCACCGTGCTTGGCAAGGCGGTCGGCGTCACGGACCGCACGCGGGCCGGGCGCTATTACACGCCGGAGGGGTTGGTGACGACGCACCGCGCCCCCGAGGGGCGGCCGACGGTCTTCGACAAGCTCCGCCAGCAATTGCCGCGGGTGATCAGCGTCGGGCGGCTGGACCTGACCAGCGAGGGGCTGCTGCTGCTGACCAATGACGGCGAGCTCGCGCGCCGGCTGGAACTGCCCGCCACCGGCTGGATCAGGCGCTATCGCGTGCGGGTGCACGGCAAGCCGGACCCCAGGGCCCTGGCCGGGCTGGCCAAGGGCATCACGGTCGACGGCGTGCGCTATGGCGAGGTGGACGCGGCGCTGGATTCGACCTCGGGCGAGAATGCCTGGCTGACCGTCAGCCTGCGCGAGGGGCGCAACCGCGAGATCCGCCGCATCATGACGCATCTGGGCCTGCCGGTGACGCGGCTGATCCGCATCGCCTACGGCCCGTTCCAGCTTGGCCTGCTGCCGCCCGGCGGGATCGAGGAAGTGCCCCGCCGCATCCTGCGCGACCAGCTGCCGGCCGCCGACGCACCGGCGCCCTCCCCCCGCGCGCGCCGGGGCTGAATGCGGATCGTCGGCGGCGCCTGGCGGGGACGCAAGCTGGCCGCACCGCCGGGCGAGGCGACCCGCCCGACCGCCGACCGCGTGCGGCAGGCCCTGTTCGACATGCTGCTGCATGCGGGATGGGGCGGGCGCGCGGCGATCGAGGATGTCGCGGTGCTGGACGTCTTCGCCGGCACCGGCGCGCTGGGGCTGGAGGCACTGTCCCGTGGCGCCCGCAGCGCCTGCTTCATCGAGCAGGCGGCGCCCGCCCTGGCCGCCCTGCGCGCCAACATCGCCGCCTGCCGCGAGGAGCCGCGCTGCACCGTGCTGGCGATGGATGCGCTGTCGGGACGGCTGGCGCCCTGCCCGGCCGCGGGGCTGGTGTTCCTGGACCCGCCCTATGGGCAGGGCCTGGTGCCGCTGGTGCTGGACCGGCTGCGCCACGGCGGCTGCATCGCGCTCGGCGCCCTGGTGGTCGCCGAGACCGGCGTCAACGACGCCCCGCCGCATCCCGATCCGCTGGCGGACCGGGTGCATGGCAAGGCGCGGATCACGATCTGGCGGGCCACCTGACATGCCGCCCGCGGCGCGACATACCCAGCCCGCCGGTCACACCCTCTGGTGGTCAGCGCAGCGGATCGACGTCGCGCGCGCCCAGGGTGCGGGCGCGCAGCTCTTCCTCGTCCGGCGGCGGGGCGCCGAAATCGGTGAACGCGCGGCGCACCGCCTCGACCGTGTTGCCGAAGATCTGCCTGCGGTTGTCCCGCGCCCAGGCATTCGACGCCGCGATCGGCTCCAGCTGGCCCTGGAAGGCCGGCATCACATAGCGCGCGAACAGCTCGTAGCTGCGCATCGTCTGCTCCCGCGTCGCCCATTCATGGGCGCGGAACAGGATGCCGCCGAACCCGCCCTGGCTGTATTCCTGCAGGCGCTTGATGCCCTTGATCACCGTCTCGGGCGATCCGACCAGGGTGGTGCCCATCTTCACCCCCTCGCTGAGCGGATCGTCCGATCGTCCCGGCGGCCGGCCCAGCGTATCCTCGAAATAGCTGATCGTCTCGATCCGCTCGGCCTTGCGCACCTCGTTCAGCGCCTGGTCGTCATCCTCGGCGATATGGGCGGATACGACGATGCGCCAGTTCTTGCGGTCCATCGTCTTGCCGTTCTTGGCGGCGGCGTCCTCGGCGATCTTCCACTGCGTGGCCATCGCCTCGGGCCCGCCGGGCAGGCCGGCGCCGATCGACAGCACGCCCACGCCATGGGTGCCGGCGGCGATCATGCCGAACGGGGTGATGGTGGACGCGACCGCGATCTCGAAATGCGGGTCGCTGTAGGGCGCCAGGTGCAGGCGCGCGTCATTCATCTCGAACCAGTCGGTCTTCATCGTGACCGGCTCTTCCATCTTCAGCAGCCGCATGATGGCGTCCATCGATTCCAGCATGCGCGGGCGCTGCGTCGCCGGCTTGATGCCCAGCATGTAGGCATCCGAGGTCAACGCGCCCGGGCCGCAGCCCAGCATCGCCCGTCCGCGCGTCATGTGATCCAGCTGCACCCAGCGCTGCGCCACCATGAACGGGTGGTGATACGGCAGCGACGTCACGCCCGAGCCCAGGCGGATATGCTTCGTCTTCTCGGCCGCGGCGGCGATGATCAGTTCCGGCAGCGCAATCAGCTCCCACCCCGCGGAGTGGTGCTCGCCGACCCAGGCCTCGTCATAGCCGAGATAGTCCAGCCACTGGATCAGCTCCACGTCGCGGTCCAGCGCCAGCGTCGGGTTCTCGCCGAGGCGATGGAACGGGGCGAGGAAGATGCCGAATTTCATGCCGCGATGGGCCATGATCTGAACTCCTGGAAACGTCGTGCCATTGTGACGCCTTACCGGTCAGTAGCCAAGACCACCCGGGCGTGGCAGCCTGCCCCGGTCTTTGCATACGACAGGAGGAACGGCCCATGAGGCTGGAAGGTAAAGTTGCGATCGTCACCGGGGCCGCATCCGGCATGGGTGCCGCCACCGCGCGGCGGTTTGCCAGGGAAGGTGCCAAGGTCGTCGTCGCCGACATGCTGGAAGCCGAGGGCAGGCAGGTCGCGGCCGACATCACGAAGGCGGGCGGCGCGGCCGAGTTCATGGCCCTGAACGTGACCGAGGAGGCGAACTGGCGCGCGGTCGTGGCCGCCACCGTCGCCAAATGGGGCAAGCTGGATATCCTGGTGAACAACGCCGGCATCTCGGGCAGCGCGGTCAACGACCTGCTGGAAACCGGCATCTGGGACCGCGTGATGGGCATCAACGCGACCGGCGTCTTCCTGGGCACCGCGGCATCGGTGCCGGCGATGCAGAAGAACGGCGGCGGGTCGATCATCAACATCTCGTCGATCTCCGGCGTCGTCGGGCAGACCATGGTCCACATGTCCTACAACGCGTCCAAGGGCGCGGTGCGGACCCTGACCAAGTCGACGGCGGTGCAGTTCGGCAAGGACAATATCCGCTGCAACTCGGTGCATCCCGGGCTGATGCCGCCGATGCGCACCTCGGGCGCGACCGCCGATCCGACGGTCCGCGCCAAGATGCTGAAGGCCGTCCCGCTGGGCCGCAACGGCGAGGTCGACGAGGTCGCCAACGCCACGCTGTTCCTGGCATCGGACGAGGCGTCCTACATCACCGGCACCGAGCTGTACGTGGATGGCGGCTATCTGGCCATGTAGCCCCACCGCCCCGCCGGACCATCCGTCGTCCGGCGGGGCGGCGCGACCGTGCTTTATCCCAGGCGGGCGACCAGGGCCCGCCACAGCGCGAACAGCTCTGCGCTGGCCGGATCGCCGGATGGCTTTGTCCTGACGGCTGTATGGACAAGGACCAGGCGGGCGGCGGGGTCGACGAGGATCGCCTGGCCGTGAATGCCCAGCAGGGCGAATTGCCGGCGCGGGCCGGACAGCAGCCAGACCTGATAGCCATAGCCGCTGCCGCGCGTCGCCACGCCCGGCGCCAGGTAGGGGGCGGCGACCGTGGTGGCGTCCGCCAGCCATTGCCGCGGGACGATCTGCCGTCCGTTCCACGCCCCGTCATGCGCCAGCATCAGGCCCAGCCGAGCCCAGTCGCGCAGGATGGCGTTGAAGCAGCAATAGGCGGTCTCCTGGCCTCGGGTATCGACCGTCCAGGTCGCGTCCGCCTCGGCGCCCATCGGCTGCCAGATGCGGGTTTCCAGATAGCGCGACAGCGGCATGCCCACCGCGGCCGCGACCACCAGGCCCAGCACCTCGGTCTCGGCGCCGGCATAGTGGAAGCGCGTGCCGGCGGGGGCCTCGCGCGTGTTGAACTGCGCCACGACCCGCGCCGCGCCGGGATTGTCACGGCCGAACAGGCCACGGCCGAGGCGGGCGCTGTCGTCGTTGCCATCATAGGTTTCCACGAAGGCGACGCCCGAGGCCATGTGCAGCAGGTCGCGGATCGCGGTGGCGCCATAGGCGGTGCCGGCCAGGGCGGGCACATAGTCCGCGGCCGGCTGGTCGATCGAGCGGATGGCGCCGTCGGACACCGCCAGCCCGACCAGCAGCCCGGTCAGCGTCTTGGCCATGGATTGCGAGAGCAGCCGGTCGGTGTCGCGCCGGCCATAGCGATACTGTTCCAACAGGATCGTATCGCCCTGCGCGATCAGCAGGCCGGTCGCCGGGTGGGCGTCCAGATACTGCGCGATCGTCCGCGCCTCGCCCTGGTAGCGGTAGGCCAGGTCCAGCGGCGCGGAGGACCGGCGCAGCGGTGCGGCGATGGCCGGACGGGCGATGTCGCGATGCGGGTACAGCCTGTCGAAGCCGCTGAAATTGCCCACGAGTTCGCGCTGCGTCGGGCGGAACCCGGGCCGGCCGCGCGGATAGCCGTCAGCCGCGCCATAGGCGGCGGCGTCGGGTCCGGTGTCGGAGAAGACGGGTTGCCCGGCCGCGGGGCCGGCACCGGCCAGGATCAGCGCCAGGGCGGGCAGGGTCCGGATCAGGGCTCGCGCCGGGTTGGCCAGGTCGATCTTCCGCATCCGCCTTCCCCCCGTGATCGCCGATCGCGGCGCGGACCCTGGCAGGCGGGCCATGGCGCCGCAAGTGCCATCGCCGGGACCACCATTGCCCGAGCCCGGTATCCGGCCCTACCGTCATCCGACAACAAGGCAGCAACGCCGGAGAGGAGAGTCCCATGCACGCGAACCATCTCGCGGTCCCACGCCGCGGACTGCTCGCCACCGCCGCCGCGACCGGGCTGGTCGGCCTGGCCGCCGACCGGGCGCTGGCCAAGGTCACCATGCCGGCGGCGCAGGCGCCCTATTTCTACCGGTTCAAGCTGGGCGACGCCGAGGCAACCGTGGTGTCGGACGGCATCCTGCCGCTGGGCGCCCCGGGCGATGCCTTCCTGGGCCTGACGAAGGAGGAGATCGAGCGGCAGTTGACCGAGAACTTCCTGCCCACGAACAACATCGTCCTGGAACAGAACATCCTGGTCATCACGATAAACGGCAAGACCGTGCTGTTCGACACCGGGATGGGGACGGTGAAGGCATTCGGCCCGACGACCGGGCAGATGATGGCGACGCTGAAGGGCGCGGGGATCAACCCCGCCGGGGTCGATGCCATCGTGCTCAGCCATGCCCATATCGACCATTGCGGCGGGGTGATGTCGGCCGAGGGCAAGCGCAACTTCCCGAACGCTCAGATCTATATCACGCAGGCCGACTACGAGTACTGGACCGACGCGGCGACGGTCGGCCCCAAGCTGAAGACGTTCTGGGAACAGGCACGGAAGAACCTGACGCCGAACCGTGACCGCATCCGCTTCGTGAAGGACCACGAGGAGTTCCTGCCCGGTGTCACGGCCCTGTATGCGCCCGGGCACACGATCGGGCACTGCCTGTTCATGATCAACTCGGCGGGCAAGTCGCTGTGCTATATCGGCGATCTGACGCACCACCCGGTGCTGTTGATGGAAAAGCCGTTCACCGAGTTCGCCTACGACACCGACCCGAAGAAGTCGGCGGAGTCCCGCGTGCGCATGCTGACCATGCTGGCCGAGAACCGCATTCCCATCCTGGCCTACCATTTCGCCTGGCCGGGGATGGGGCATGTGGTCAAGTTCGCCGACGGGTTCCGTTACCTGCCCGCGCCGATGGAGATGATGACCCTGAAGGGCTGACGGCCCGCCGTATCAACCATTCCTTAGGCTTTCCATGCGCTGATGCCATCCGAACGGATGGAGCGTGGCGTGAGGCGGGATCTGATCCAGGGCGGGCTGGCCCTGTGCCAGGCGTGGTATCGCGGCGTGCCGGTGCATGTCGGGAAGCGGGCGCTGTGGTACCATGTCGTGCAGCCGATCCTGTCGCGCCACGACCTGGCGCTGGAAGCCCGCACCGGCTTCGGCGCCCGGATGCGCCTGCGCCCGCCGGACACGATCCAGACCTACATCTATTTCTTCGGGGTGTGGGAGCCGTCGATCTCGGCCTATCTGTCCCAGGCCCTGGGTCCGGGCGACATCATGATCGATGTCGGGGCGAATGTCGGCTATGACACGCTGCTGGCCGCTCGCCGGGTGGGGCCAGGCGGGGTGGTGTATGCGATCGAGGCGTCGCCGAGCGTGTATGGGCTGCTGCGGGAGAACCTGGCGCTGAACCGCACGGTGAACGTCGTGCCGTTGCATGCCGCGGTCACCGCCCGGGCCGGGTCGGCCGCGGTGTTCCTGCACGACCGGGCCAATCTGGGCGGCACCACGATCATGCCCCGCATCGCCGCCGAACGCGGCGCGATGCTGGAAGCGCAGGTTCCCGCCCTGCCCTTGCCGGCCCTGGTGCCCGAGGCGGCGATCATCGGCGCGCGGGTCATCAAGGTCGATGTCGAGGGCGCCGAATGGCCGGTGATCCAGGGCATCCTGCCGCTGCTGCCCCGGCTGTCGCCGGCCACCGAATTGCTGGTCGAGGTCAACGCCGCCGCCCTCGGCGATCACGGGATGGACACGGCCACCTTCCTGGACGTGTTCCGCCGGGCCGGGTTCACGGCGTTCCGGATCCCCAACTCCTATAGCGTGAACGCCTATATCGACGCCACGCCGCACCGGCCGGAGCCGCTGGATGACCGTGGTTTCGACCAGGCGGACCTGCTGTTCCGGCGGGTGGGATAGCGCCGGATCGGTGTCGTGGCCGGCGCGGACAGGCATTGGCCCTATACTATCGGGCCAATGCCGCCAGAAGAGCGTCCAGGCGCAGCCGTCCCTCGGCCGTCGCCTCCAGCCGGGTCCCGTCCCAGGCCAGGTAGCCGGCATCCAGCGCCCGGGCCATGACGTCCGCATCCACCGCGTCCATCAGCGCGACCCCGGTGCGGGCGGCGAAGCGGGTGCTGTCGATCCCCTCGGTCAGGCGCAGGCCCATCAGCAGCATCTCCCGCGCGCGGTCGTCCGGGTCCAGCGCCTCCTCCGCGGTGGTGCCGTGCCCGGCCGCCTCGACGCGATCCGCCCAGGATTCCGGCGCGCGATGGCGCCGTGTGGCATGCAGCGCGCCGCCCAGCATCAGCCGCCCATGCGCGCCGGGACCGATGCCGGCGTAGTCGCCATACCGCCAATAGGCCAGGTTGTGGCGACTCTCGGCGCCGGGGATGGCATAGTTCGAGACCTCGTAGGCCAGCAGGCCGAACCGGGCCGCCGCCTCGGCCGTGGCTTGATACAAGGCGGCGCCCAGGTCGTCGTCGGGCAGGACGATCTCGCCGCGGCGGTGCAGCGCCTCGAACCGCGTGCCGGGCTCGATGGTCAGCTGGTACAGCGACAGATGGTCCGCCACCAGGGACAGCGCCGTATCGAGTTCCCGCCGCCAGGACGCCACGCTTTGGCCGGGGCGGGCATAGATCAGGTCGAACGACAGGCGGGGGAAGATCCGCCGCGCCGTCTCCAGCGCCGCGATGGCCGCTGCGGCCGAGTGTTCGCGGCCCAGCATCGCCAGCGCATCGGCATCCAGGCTCTGCACGCCCAGCGACGCCCGGTTCACCCCGGCCTGGCGGAACGCGGCCAGGCGCGCGGCTTCCACGCTGGTGGGGTTGGCTTCCAGGGTGATCTCGGCATCCGGGGCCAGATCGAACAGCCTGGCCGCGTCGTCCAACAAGGCGGCGACGGTCTCGGGATCCATCAGGCTTGGCGTGCCGCCGCCGAAGAACACCGATGTCACCGCCCGCCGCCCCAGCCGCCCCGCCTCCCACGCCAGTTCGGCCCGCAGCGCGGCGCGGAACCGGGCCTGCGGAATCCGGTCCCGCACATGGGAGTTGAAGTCGCAGTACGGGCACTTGGCGAGGCAGAACGGCCAGTGGATATAGAGCGCGAGCGGATCCATCAGGGGAGACATGGTGACGATGTCAGGTTCGACAGCAGGCGGGTCGGTGGAACGGGTGCGGTCGGCGCTGCTGGCGGCGGGCCATCCGGACACGATCACGGCCTTCCCGGACGGCACGCGCACGGCCGCCGATGCCGCCGCGGCGGTGGGCTGCGACGTCGCGCAGATCGCCAAGTCGATCGTGTTCCGCGCCGGCGGGCGGGCAGCGGTGATCGTGACATCCGGTGCCAACCGGGTGGACCAGGCCAAGGCCGCCGCGGTGCTGGGCCAGAAGCTGTCGCGCGCCGATGCCGACTGGGTGCGCGAGGCGACGGGTTTCGCGGTGGGCGGCGTCTCGCCGGTGGGTCATGTCGATCCGCCGCTGATCCTGCTGGACCAGGACCTGCTGAAGCTCGATCCGATCTGGGCCGCCGCCGGTTCGCCACGCCATGTGTTCCGCACCTCGGCCGAGGCGCTGCGCCGCCTGACCGGGGCGGTGGTGGCGGATGTCCGGGCGGAATAGGCGATCAGGCGCGCAGATGGTCGGGAATCCGCAAGCCCAGGCGGGTCGGCACGCTCCATAGCTCCCGCACCTGGCGCACCGGCTGGAATCCGGCCCGCAGATAGGTCGGCAGCGCGCGGGCATGGTCGGCGGTGCAGGTGTTCACCGTCATCCCGCGCGCGCCCTCCTGCCAGGTTTCGTCGACCGCGCGCCGCAGGAAGGCATAGCCGATGCCGGACCCGACCGCGTGTGGCATCAGCCCGAAATAGCTGAGGTTGGTATCGGGCCAGGTGCGGCGGTCCAGCTCGAAGAAGCCGGCCGGCTCCCCGCCATGATACAGCACATGGATCGACACCGCCCGGTCGCGCAGCAGGCGGGCGAGTTCGGCGTCGGGCATGGTCCGGCGCAGCCACCAGACATAGGCGGCGCCGACCGTGTTGTACAGATAGCGATAGAAGCCGACGGTCGGCGCCGCGACCCGCACCAGCCGCATGTCGGACGGCAGTGCCGGCGCGGCGGCGGCCGGCGGCCGGTCCATACGCAGAAAGGTGACCACAACGGCCACCCGTACCACCGGTTCCATCATCGCTCCCCCGCCGCTTCGGCGCGGCGGGACGATAAGGAGCGCGGCATCAATCGTCCAGGAAGCTTCGCAGCTTCCGGCTGCGGCTGGGGTGCTTCAGCTTGCGCAGCGCCTTCGCCTCGATCTGGCGGATGCGTTCGCGGGTGACGTCGAACTGCTGGCCGACCTCCTCCAGCGTGTGGTCGGTGTTCATGCCGATGCCGAAGCGCATGCGCAGCACACGCTCCTCGCGCGGCGTCAGCGAAGCAAGCACCCGCGTCGTGGTTTCGCGCAGATTGGCCTGGATGGCGGCATCGAGCGGCAGAACGGCGTTCTTGTCCTCGATGAAATCGCCGAGATGGCTGTCTTCCTCGTCGCCGATCGGCGTTTCGAGGGAGATCGGTTCCTTGGCGATCTTCAGGACCTTGCGCACCTTTTCCAGCGGCATCATCAGCTTTTCCGCCAATTCTTCCGGGGTCGGCTCGCGGCCGATCTCGTGCAGCATCTGGCGGCTGGTGCGGACCAGCTTGTTG
>CAYZKM010000142.1:0-9707 GCA_964478525.1 uncultured Bifidobacterium sp. | reverse complement strand
GGATTGACCTTGTAGTCCTCGGCCGGCACGGCGTGGAACATGTGCAGGAAGTTCTCGGCGTACGACAGGTCGTTCCGCGGATAGATGAACGGCTGGCCGATCGAGTATTTATAGGCCCAGGCGGCGATCGTCGGCACCTTGGCGATCAGGCGGAAGGCGCTGATCCGGCGGCTCTCGGGGTCCTGGATGTCCAGGCTGTCGTGATAGAAGGCCGACAGCGCGCCGACCACGCCGCACATCACCGCCATCGGGTGCGCATCGCGGCGGAAGCCGTTGTAGAAGGCGCGAATCTGCTCGTGCAGCATCGTGTGCCGCATCACGCCAAGCTCGAAATCCTTGAACTGCTCGGCGTTCGGCAGTTCGCCGTTCTGCAGCAGGTAGCAGACTTCAAGGAAGTTGGAGTGTTCGGCAAGCTGCTCGATCGGGTAGCCCCGATACATCAGGATGCCTTCGTCGCCGTCGATGTAGGTGATCTTGCTCTCGCACGACGCCGTGGCGCCGTAGCCGGGGTCGTAGGTGAAGATGCCCAGGTCGTTGTAGATCTTGCGAATATCGAACACGTCCGCGCCGGCGGTCCCCGACATCAGCGGGATCGTGGTCTTCTTGTTCGTCCCGTCCAACGTGATCGTGACGGTCTTCGGGTTGCTCGCGCTCATGCGCATGTCCTTATGCTTGTGGCGACGGACGCCGCCGTTACGACCGGCCCGCGTGGCGATGCCGCATCGGCGGGGGCTAGCTGTGGCGAAATTATGGTGCTCTGCGGCAGGACGCAACCTGCACGACCGTAACCGCCCCGCCGGCCCCCGACATCGATGCCCCTGACATCGATGCCCGGGATGTCGTATCAGGCCGTCATGAGCGAAACCCACGCCCGGCCCCGCACCCTTGGCATCCTCGCCGGCGGCGGCCGGATCCCCGGCCAGGTGGCCGCCGCCGCAGCGGCCGCCGGGCGGGCGGTGTTCGTGATCGGGCTTGAAGGATTCGCCGAGAAGGCGGTCATCGGCGCCTGGCCGCACGCCGTCATCCGCATCGGCGCCGTCGGACGAATCCTGCAGACCCTGCGCGCCAATGGCTGCCAGGACGTGGTGCTGATCGGCAAGGTCCGCCGCCCCTCGATCTTCGACCTCCGCCCCGATGCCATCGCCACGAAGATGATCGCCCGCGTCGGACGCGCGGCGTTCTCGGGCGACGACGGGCTGCTGGCCGCGGTGATCAAGGTGCTGGGCGAGGAGGGGTTCCAGGTCGTCGGTGCCCACGACATCATGAACGAGGCGCTGGGTCCGCGCGGCCTGCTGACCCGGGCCGCGCCCGATGCGCAGGCGATGGCCGACATCGATCGCGGCATCGCGGTCGCGCAGGCGCTGGGCGTGGTCGATGTCGGGCAGTGCTGCGTCGTGCAGCAGGGCTTCGTCCTGGCGGTGGAAGCGGTGGAGGGGACCGATGCCATGCTCTCCCGCTGCGGCCCGCTGGCGCGCAACGCGCCCGGCGGCGTGCTGGTCAAGCTGGTCAAGCCGAACCAGGACCGGCGCGCCGACCTGCCCACCATCGGCCCCGACACCATCCGCGGGGCGGCCGCCGCCGGACTGCGGGGGGTTGCGTTCGAGGCCGGAGGCACCATCCTTGCCGATCGGGAGGCCACGATCGAAGCGGCGGATGCCGCCGGCCTGTTCATCCTGGGCCTCGATCCCGAGACCATCCATCAGGGGAGACCGTCATGAGCCGTTTTCTGCACACCATGCTGCGCGTGGGCGATCTGCAGCGCAGCGTCGACTTCTATTGCAAGGCGTTCGACATGCACGAGCTGCGCCGCCGCGACGTGCCGGACGGGAAATACACCCTCGCCTTCGTCGGCTATGGCAGCGAGGAGGACCACACCGCCATCGAGCTCACCTATAACTACGGCGTCGAGAAATACGAGATGGGCGGCGCGTTCGGCCATCTGGCCGTGGGCGTGCCCGATGTCGCCGCCGCATGCGATCGCGCGGTCACGGCCGGCGGCGTCGTCACCCGCCCGGCCGGGCCGGTGAAGTTCGGCACCACGATCATCGCCTTCGTCCGCGATCCCGACGGCTATCTGATCGAACTGATCGAGCGGAAATAGGCCGCGCGACACCATCGCCGGCGCCCGGGGTTGCCCGGGCGGATGGTGCGCGATCGCATGGGCGCCAACGCCTCCATCCTGGGAATCGGCCTCGGTGTGCTGGCCTATGGGCTGTTCGCGGTCCATGACGCGGCCATCAAGTTCCTGGTCGAGACCCTGTCCGTGTGGCAGGTGCTGTTCTTCCGCAGCGCCACCATCCTGGGCGCCTGCCTGCTGATCGGGCGGGCGCCGCTGGCGAGGCGGGCCATCGCCACCCCGCTGAAGCGGACGCTGGCATTCCGGGCGATGATCACCATGACCGCCTGGCTGTGCTATTATACCGCCGCCCGGACGATGGGTCTGGCACAGCTGCTGACGCTCTATTTCGCCGCGCCGATCATGGTCACGCTGCTGGCCGCGCGGGTGCTGCGGGAAACCGTCACCCCCGCCCGCTGGGCCGCCGTGTGCACCGGCTTCATCGGCGTGATGTTCGCCGCCGATCCGCTGGGCGTCCGCCCGTCGGTGGACACGCTGCTGGTGCTGATCGCCGCCGCGCTGTGGGGCTATGCCATCATCCTGATGCGCCAGATCGCGCGCCGCGAATCCTCGATGATCCAGATGCTGTTCAACAACGCGATCTTCCTGCCGATCACCGCCGCGGTCTGCGCCACCACCTGGCAGCATCCCGATCCGGGGGAATGGCTGCTGCTGGCCTCGGTCGGCGCGTTCGGCGGCCTCGCGCAGTTCCTGGTGTTCGAGATGGCGCGCCGCACCCCGGCATCGGTGATGGCCAGCGTCGAATATACCGCCCTGGTCTGGGCTTTCCTGCTGGGATGGGCGATCTGGGGCGACATCCCGTCCCCCGCCGTCTGGTTCGGTGCCGGGCTGATCGCGCTGTCGGGTGTGATGCTGGTGCTGGCCGAACGCCGCGCGCCGCGATGATCGCCCCCTTCCGCTGCGGGGACGGGTTCGCCATGCTGCACCGAACGCAGCAGGAGGAGCCCGCCGATGAAACCGATCGTCGCCGTCATCGCGCCCGGCATGATGGGCAGCGTCGTCGCCAGACGCCTGACCCAGAACGGGATCGAGGTCCGCACATCGCTCAAGGGCCGCAGCGCGGCCACGGTTGCGCGCGCCACCGCCGCCGGGATGGTGGATGCGTCCGACACGGAAATCGCCGCGTCGGACTTCATCCTCTCGATCCTGCCGCCGGGCGACGCGCTGGCCCTGGCGCAGCGGCTGGCTCCCGCGATGCAGGCGGTTGCCCGCAAGCCGACCTATGTCGATTGCAACGCGCTGGATCCCGCGACGGTCCGCCGCGTCGCCGCCGTGGTGCAGGAGGTCGGCGCCCCCTTCGTCGATGGCGGCATCATCGGCCCGCCGCCGGAACCCGATTCGAAGAACACCCGCATCTATCTCTCGGGCCCCGGCGCCGCGAAGGTGGCGGTGCTGGAACAGTACGGCCTGTCGATGCCCATCCAGCCCGGCCCGATCGGGGCGGCGTCGGCGATGAAGATGTCCTATGCCGGCATCACCAAGGGGTTCACCGCGCTGGGCGCGGCGATGATGCTGGCCGCCACCCGCGCCGGCACCGCCGATGCGCTGAAGGCCGAAATGGCGATCAGCCAGCCGGCGCTGCTGGGCTGGCTGACGCGGTCGATGCCCCGGATGCCGTCCAAGGCGTATCGCTGGGTGGCGGAAATGGAGGAGATCAGCGCCTTCGTCGGCGAAGACCCGGCCGGCGCGCAATTCTACCAGGCCGCCGCGCGTCTGTATGAACGTATCGCCGCCGATCTGGACGGGGCGAAGACCGAATGCGCCATGCTGGACGCGTTCTGCGCGAAGCCGGACTGACCGCCATGCAGCGCGGCATCCACCAATACCCGCCGATGGATCGCGTGATCTACGGCATGCCCGTGCAGCAGGCGCTGGCCGAGGAGCTCGATCGGCTGGACTCCCGGTCCGTCTATGTGATGACAAGCGGCACGCTGGCCCGCACCACATCCGTGGTGGATGATGTCCGCGCGGTTCTCGGCAATCGCCTGGGTGGCGTGTGCAGCCGGATCGGCGCCCATACACCGCGTATCGACGTGGTGGCGGCGGCGAACGAAGCCCGCGCCGCCCGCGCCGACCTGATCGTCACGGTCGGCGGCGGGTCCGTCACCGACGCGGCCAAGATGGTCGGTCTGTGCCTGGGCAACGACGTGACCGAACCCGCGCAGCTCGACGCGTTCCACGCGACCATCTCGCCCGACGGCAAGACCATCCGCCCGCCCACAAGGCCGCCGGGCGCGCGCTTCATCGCCGTGCCGACCACGCTCTCGGCCGGGGAGTTCACCTGGTTCGCCGGCTGCACCGACACCGAGCGCCACCTGAAGCAGAGCTTCGGGATGGCGCTGATGATGCCGCGCGCGGTGATCCTCGATCCCGCGGTCACGGTCCACACGCCGGCATGGCTGTTCCTGTCGACGGGCATCCGCGCGGTGGATCACGCGGTCGAGGATATCTGCTCGGTCAACCCGACGCCGTTCTCGGACGGGGCGTCGATGCATGCGCTGCGCCTGCTCTCGCGCGGGTTGCGCGCGGTGCAGGCCGATCCGGGCGATCTCGTGTCCCGGCTGGACTGTCAGCTGGGCGCGTGGATGTCGATCATGGGCTCGCAGAACGGCGTGTCGAAGGGCGCGTCACACGGGATCGGCCATGTGCTGGGCGGCACCGCCGACGTGCCGCATGGCTATACATCCTGCGTGATGCTGCCGCCGGTCCTGCGGTTCAACCAGACCGTCAATGCCGACCGCCAGGCGATGGTCAGCGAGGCGATGGGGCGTCCGGGGATGGCGGCGGCCGATGCGGTGGCGGAACTGATCGCCGATCTCGGGCTGCCGCGCACCCTGCGCGATGTCGGTGTGCGGGCGGACCAGCTGGACACGATCGCGGCCAACGCGATGCACGACCGGTGGATCCACACGAACCCCCGCAGGATCGATGGCCCGCCGGTGGTGCGGATGCTGCTGGACGCGGCCTGGTAGCGCCGTCCAGGATCAGGCCGACGGCAGATCGGAGGCGCGTCGGGGAGGCGGCGAGGGGAGGTCACGGTGGTCGCCGCAGCGAAAACAGGCGTTTCTCCAGCCACCAGCCATACTCTTCCGGCCACAGCGCATAGTCCGGGTCGCAGCCCAGCGCCTCGGCGGCGTGCACCGGCCAGAACGGGTCGCGCAGCGCCTCCCGCCCGATCGCGATCAGGTCGGCCGCACCGTCCTGCAGGATCGCCTCGGCCTGCGCGCCGTCCAGGATCAGGCCGACGGCCATCGAGGCCACGCCGGCCTCGCGCACCGCCTTCGCATACGGCACCTGGAATCCCGGATAGCGCTTGATCGGCGCGGCCACGGCCGATCCGGTCAGCCCGCCAGACGAGCAGTCCACCACATCGACGCCGGCCTGCTTCAGCGCCTGGGCGAGCACGACGGTGTCCTCGATCGACCAGCCGCCGGCGCCGTCCTCGGACGAGACGCGGAAGAACAGCGGCTTGCTCGCCGGCCACACGGCGCGGACGGCGCGCGCCACTTCCAGCGGAAAGCGCATCCGCCCCGCCCGGTCACCGCCATAGCCGTCGTTGCGGGTGTTCGACACGGCCGAGAGGAAGCTCGCCAGCAGATAGCCGTGCGCGCCGTGGATCTCGACGATGTCGAACCCGGCCGCGTCGGCGCGCCTGGCGCCATCGGCGAAGGCGCGGGTGATGCCGGCGATCTCCTCGGCCGAGAGCTGGTGCGGGGTCTGGTATCCCGCCCCGACCGGCTCGGTTGTCGGGCCGACCACCGGCCAGGCAGGCAGGCCGGCATCGGCCGATTTCGCGTCATAGGGCTTGCCGCCATCGATCGCGCGATAGGTCGCGGCCTTGCGCCCGGCATGGGCCAGCTGCATGGCCGGCACGCTGCCCTCGCGGCGGATATAGTCGGTGATGCGGCGCCAGGCGATGATCTGGTCGTCGTGCCAGATGCCCGGGCAGCTGTGGCCGACGCGCCCGCGCGGTTCCACCGCCGTTGCCTCGGTCATCACCACGCCGAACCGGCCCAGCGCGAACTTGCCCAGGTGCACCATGTGGAAATCGGTCGGCACCCCACCCAGCGCGCGGTACTGCACCATCGGCGCCAGCACGGTGCGGTTGGGGATCGTGACGCCGCGGATGGTCAGCGGCGTGAACAGCAGCGGCCGGCCGCCGGCCTTGGGGTTCGCATCCATCGTGATCGTGTCCTGCTTGGTCGAAAGGTTAGGAGGGTGATTGCCACGCCGGGCCGGGACCCTGCGCGATCCGCCAGGTCAGGCCGTCGCGCGTGGCCGTCAGGCGGGGATTATGCGCCGACAGCGCGCCATCCAACAGAGCAGCCCAGATATCCAGCACCGCGGCCGGCGCATCCGCCACGCCATCCATCAGCTTCCACCCGGCCTGGCGGACGGTGGTGGCCGCGCCATCCGTCGCGATCTCGATCCGATCGCCCTGCGCCTCGGCCAGATGGCGCATGAACGTCGCGAACGCGGCGGCATCGCCGCTCACCGGCAGGCCCATCGCGCTGGCCACCCGTTCGTAGGTCTGCATCCCGACCAGCCGTGCGGCGCCGCCGGCGACGAAGCGGGCGGTGTCGGCGCCCCACAGCTGGACGGCCTCGGGCAGGGTCGAGCGGATATATTCCATCGCGTAGTTGCGATGCGCCTTGGCCAGCCGTTCCTCGGGCCAGGCGGCCGGGTCCAGCCGGGGTGCCAGGGCCGGGTCGAAGGGCGGGGCCTGCTCGTCACGGGCGAAGCGCAGGCGCTGTTCCGCCAGCAGGTCGTGGTCGTGCTCCAGGAAATAGCCTTCCAGGCCGGGATCGCCGTCGACCGTCTGCTTCGTGCAAACGAAGCCCAGCCGCGGATTGCCGAGCGAGACGCCGTTATGCGCCTGCCAGGCGCGCAGGAAGGCCGAGGACACCTCGGAGGGGATGCCGCAGATGGCGATGTCGCGCCACACCCAGCGCGGCGGCGGGAAGCGCACCCAGGCCTTGCGGTCCGATTCGGGCATGAACTCGACCGACACGCCGCCGATGCGGTTGGACAGATAATGATAGCTCGCGCAGGCGACCGCGTCGGGCAGGTGGTCCAGGCCCAGCTTCTTCAGCCCCGGCAGAAAACGCTGGTGATGCTGGCGCCGGAACGTCCGAAACACCAGCTCGGCTGCGTCCTTGGCACCGCGCTGCGCGACCGCGCGCAGGATCATGCCGGTGAAGAAGCCGTGATACCAATCGGCGACGGCGCGCCAGCCCTGCGGGGTATTCATGGGATTGCCTCGATGCCGAGCGTGTTAAGGATGGTGGCGTTGGTCCATCTGTTTTGCCGTCCGGAGGGTCGCATGGCCACCTACGAATATGTCACGGTCGATGTCTTTACGGAAAACCGCTTCGGCGGCAATCCGCTGGCGGTGCTGCCCGACGCGCGCGGCCTGACGGATGCCCAGATGCAGGCGCTGGCGAAGGAGTTCAACCTGTCGGAAACGACGTTCGTGCTGCCGCCGGACAACCCGCAGCATCATGCCCGCGTGCGCATCTTCACCCCGGTGACCGAACTGCCCTTCGCCGGGCATCCCAATGTCGGCACCGGCTTCGTGCTGGCCAGCCGCGATCCGCATCCGCCCGAGCACTACACGTTCGAGGAACTCGCCGGCCTGGTGCGGGTGCACATCCTGCGCGGGCCTGACAAGGCGGTGAGCGGGGCGCGAATCTCGGCCCCGCGCGCGCTGTCGATCGACATCGATGTGCCGGTGGAAACCGTCGCCGCCTGCGCGGGCCTGTCCGGGTCCGACATCCTGACCACCGCCCACACCCCGCTGGTGGCATCTGTCGGCACGCCGTTCGTCATCGCCGAGGTGGTCAGCGTGGCAGCCCTGTCCCGCGCCAGCCCCGACATTGCCGCGTTCCGCAAGGCCGCGGCGGAGATGCCGGAGGGACAGCTCCGCTTTGCCCTACACCTGTATGCGCGGGTGGATGGCGACGCGACCCGGCTGCGCGCGCGCATGTTCGCCCCGCTTGGCGGCGTGCTGGAGGACCCGGCGACCGGCAGTGCCAATGCCGCGCTCGCCGCGCTGCTGACCTCGCTGGCGCCGGGGGAGAATGTCGACCTGCACTATCAGATCGAGCAGGGCGTCGAGATGGGCCGCCCCAGCCAGATCATCGCCGGTGCGGTCAAGACGGCCGAGGGCCCGGTGCTGGCCACCGTCGCCGGCGCCTGCGTGGCGGTGAAGCGCGGGATGGTGGAGGTCTGACGTCCGGCCCGCGCCGGGCTTCGATGTGCGCGGGCTCGCGGGGGTCTATCTGGCCAGGCAGGCGCCGATCGCGGCCCGCACGGCGTCGGCCTGCGCGCCGGTCAGGGTCAGCGTCGCGACGATCGGCGTGCCGCGCCCGTCGGCCGGGCTCTGGGTCCAGACCAGCCTGGCCGGCGGGTCTTTCCGGGGGGGGATGGCGGGTCCGCCGGATGGACGGACCCGGCCGTGGTTCAGCCGATCGGCGGCAGGTCGAGATTGACGATCTCGGCATTGCCGCGATAGGCGGGGAAGGTCTTCAGGATCAGCGGATCATGGCCGGGGATCAGGTGGTCCGGCCCGTCGGACAGGCCGTTCAGGATGTCGAACCCGCGCAGCATGCGGGCGACGTCGACCACCACCGGGAACGGGTTGCGATTGCGGATGTTGCGCCACAGATGCGTGGTGTCGCCGGCCAGCACGACCCAGCCGCGCGCGGTCGGCACGCGGATCGCCTGGATGCCGCCGGAATGCCCGCCGATCAGGTGCAGGGTGATGCCCGGCGCGATCTCCACCGTGCCGTCATAGACTTTCAGCCGGTTCGAGTACAGCGCGCGCACTGCGCTCTGGACGTCCTCGACATCGAAGGGGCGGCGCAGGAAGGGCTCGCACATGCACGCACCGGTGCAGTACGACATTTCGGCCGCCTGGATGTGGAAGGTTGCCTTGGGGAAGTATTCCATGCCACCGGCATGGTCCCAGTGCATATGGGTCAGGATGACATCCTTGACCTCGGCCGGATCGATGCCGCCATCCAGCAGCGCCTGGGCGGGGGTGCGCAGGATGGTGCGCCCGCGGCGGAGGCCGGATTCGGGTGTGAAGCCGGTGTCCATGACGATGGTGCGGCCATTGCCGCGGATTGCGAAGACGTAGAAATCGAGCGGATCGGGTGCCGCGTGATCGTCGGGGATGATGAAGTTCTGGAACTGCATGCGCCCGTCGAAGACGCCGTATCGCAGGGCCAGTACCTCGTAGGTGATGCCCGGTGTCTTTGCCATGATCCGTCTCTCTCCGTTTCTGCTGTCGCCGCGCGGGGCAGGCGGTGCCGGAGAGGCGGTTTGCCCGGACCGGTCCGCCGGAAGCGACCGGTCCGGGCATATCAAGCTTCGCCGCGGGCGCCTACTCCTCCTGCAGCCAGCGGGAGACGATGCCGGCGATGATGGCGCCGACGATGGGAGCGACCCAGAACAGCCAGAGCTGCCCGACATACTCGCCGCCGGCGAACAGGGCCGGGCCGGTGCTGCGTGCCGGGTTGACCGAGGTGTTGGTCACCGGGATCGAGATCAGGTGGATCAGCGTCAG
>CAYZKM010000141.1:0-9709 GCA_964478525.1 uncultured Bifidobacterium sp. | reverse complement strand
ATGCGGGTGATGCGGTTTGCCGCCAGGCCTTCGCGCAGCGCCTTGATCACCGGGATGCCGCCGGCCACCGCGGCCTCGAACGCCAGGGTCACTGCGCGTTCCTCGGCCGCCCCGGCCAGCGCCGCGCCGCGTACGGCCAGCAGCGCCTTGTTGGCGGTGACCAGCGGCTTGCCCGCGGCGATCGCCGCCTCGGCCAGGGCGCGGGCCGGCCCGTCCGACCCGCCGATCAGTTCCACCACGACATCGACCGCGGGGTCGGATGCCAGGGCCACGGGGTCGTCGTACCAGCGCAAGCCGGCGATCGAGAAGCCGCGGTCGCGCGAACGGTCGCGCGCCGAGACCGCCGTCACCGCGATCGGGCGGCCGGCGCGGGCGGCGACGATGTCGGCATTGTCGCGCAGGATCTTCAGCACACCGCCGCCGACGGTGCCCAGGCCGGCGACGCCGACGGAAAGCGGACGGCTCATGGTGCGTTCGCCTCGGTCAGGACGGGTTCGGCCATGTTCGAGCCGGACTGCATGAACGCGCGGATGTTGCGGATCGCCTGGCGCAGGCGGTGGGTGTTCTCGACCAGGGCGATGCGCACGAAGCCCTCGCCATGCTCGCCGAAGCCCAGGCCCGGGGCGACCGCGACCTTGGCCCGCTGCAGCAGCAGCTTCGAGAATTCGACACTGCCCAACGAGGCGAATTGCGGCGGCACCGGCGCCCAGGCGAACATCGAACCCTCGGGGCTGGGCATGTTCCACCCGGCCGAGGCCAGGCCGCTGATCAGCACGTCGCGCCGTTCCCGGTACAGGGCGCGCATCTGGTCGACGCAGTCCTGCGGCCCGGTCAGGGCGGCGGCGGCGGCCACCTGGATCGGCGTGAAGGCGCCATAGTCCAGATAGGATTTCATCCGCGTCAGCGCGTCGATCAGGCGCGGATTGCCGGCCGCGAAGCCCATGCGCCAGCCCGGCATGGAATAGGTCTTGGACAGTGACGTGAACTCCACCGCGATGTCCTTGGCACCCGGCACTTCCAGGATCGACGGCGGGACCTTGTCGCCGAAATAGATCTCGGCATAGGCGAGGTCGGACATCACCCAGATCTCGTGGCGGCGCGCGAAAGCCACGATCTCGCGGTAGAAGTCCAGGTCCGCCAGGTACGCGGTCGGGTTCGACGGGAAGTTGACGATCAGCGCGGTCGGCTTGGGCACCGAATGGCGCACCGCGCGATCGAGCGCGCGCAGCATGTCCTCGTCCGGGGTCGCGGGGATCGAGCGGACGGCCGCGCCGGCGATGATGAAGCCGAACTGATGGATCGGATAGGACGGGTTCGGCACCAGGATGGTGTCGCCGGGGCTGGTGATCGCCGATGCCAGGTTGGCCAGGCCTTCCTTGGACCCGAGCGTGGCGATGACCTCGGTATCCGGGTTCAGCGCCACGTTGAACCGGCGTTCGTAATAGGCGGCGAGCGCGCGCCGCAGGCCGGGGATGCCCTTGCTGACCGAGTAGCGGTGCGAACGCGGGTCCTGCACCGTCTCGACCAGCTTCTGCACGATATGCGGCGGCGTCGGGCTGTCCGGATTGCCCATGCCGAGGTCGATGATGTCCTCCCCCGCGCCCCGCGCCTTCGCCTTGGCCGTGTTCACCTCGGCGAAGACATAGGGCGGCAGGCGGCGGATGCGATGGAACTCGCCGGAGGTTTCGGAAGACATGACAGACCTTTCAGGAACAGGATTCGGCTATTGTAGCAGACGGACGGATGCGCCGCGACCGGCGGCTTCGGCCCCGACGCGGACCGCCGTGGCCGGGACCCCCGCGGCGGCAAGGGCATTCGCCACCGCCTGGGCGCGCGCGAGGCCAAGGCTGAGCGCGGCCGCCTGCGCGCCCGGATCGTTCGATGTCGCCTCGCCATGGCCGGTGATCGCCACCGGCTGGCCCGACCGCCGGGTCAGGAACTGCTTCAGCGCGTCCGACGCGGTGGGCGACAGCGACGATCCGCCGGACGGGAAGCCCAGCGTGACGGTGGTGGCACCTTCGGGCAGCGGGGCGGGCGCGATCACCGCGGCCGGCGGCGGCGGTGGCGGCGGCGAGGCCTCGGCCCGCGGTGGCGGCTGTGTCGGCAGGGCGGGCAGCGGCGCGGCCGGCGGCGTCGATGCCGCAGGTGTCGATGCTGCCGGTGTCGGGGCTGCAGGCGTTGGGGCTGCAGGCGTTGGGGCCGCGGCGTCGGGTGTCGCGGCGGTGGAGGCGGGCGGGGGCTCGGCCGCCGGGGCTTCCAGTGGTGCGCTGCGCACAGGGCTGACCGGTGCGCGTGACGGGGCGGGGACCGGGGCCTCGACCGGCGGTTCGGACCTTGTGGTCACCGGCGGGGGCGGCGGGGCCGAGGCGGCGGCCAGGGATGCGCTGGCCATCGGCGCGCTGCCGGCCGGTGGCGGCGGCGGCAGGGTGCCCGAGCCGAACAGCGAAGGCGATGCCTTGGCCGAGGACGGGTCCGGCAGCGGCGCGGCCTCGGCCGTGTACTGGGCGTTGGTGCGATCGCCCACCAGCGATTCGGTCAGCTTGCGCATCGCGTCGCGGTCGGGCGGGGCGGGGCGGGCGGGCACCGAGGCCAGGTTCGGAAACGGATCGTTCGCCCCGGGCGGCGGTGGGCGGTCCTCGGCGATGCGGCCGCCTTGCAGGTCGTGCCACCAGTTCACCGGGTTCATCGACGATGTCGACGAACAGCCGGCCAGCAGCATGGCCGCGAACCCCATTGCCGCGCCGGACCGGACCGCCATCGCGCGCATGACCGGGTCCCGGTCGGAACCGTCTTGAACCCGTTTGCCTGCGCTTCTACGTTGCGAAAATCTCACGCTGACCACCATATGTCGGAACCGCTTCACGCTGCCGGCGGCCTGTGTAGCCGGTGCGGATGCGGACGCAAAGGATGTCTCCATGGCCCAAGCGGACAAGACGGCGGACAACAAGGCGGACAAGGCGCCAGGCAAGCCGGATGCGCCGGGCTTCAAGATGCCCGACCCATCGGTCGTCGGCCGCTCGATGGCCGATATCGCCGAACGGTCGCAGCGGATCGTGGGGGAGTGGCTGAAGCGGCAGTCGGAGGGTGGCGGAGAGATCGACCCGCTGAATGTCGGGCGCGCCTTCCTGGAAATGACGGCGAAGATGATCGCCAACCCCGCGCATCTGATGCAGGCGCAGATGGGTTTCTGGCAGGACTACATGACCCTGTGGCAGAACACCGCGCGCCGCATGATGGGCATGGAAGGCACGGGGCAGGTCATCGACGCACCGTCGGGCGATCGCCGGTTCAAGGACGATGCGTGGAAGGAGAATGAAGTCTTCGACTTCATCAAGCAGTCCTACCTGCTGTCCGCCCGCTTCGTGCAGGACGTGGTCACGCAGGTCGACGGGCTGGACGGCAAGACCGCGCAGAAGGTCGATTTCTACGCCCGCCAGTTCGTCGATGCCATGAGCCCGTCGAACTTCCTGCTGACCAACCCCGAGGTGCTGCGCAAGACGGCCGAGACCGGCGGGGAGAATCTGCTGAAGGGGCTGAACAACCTGCTGACCGACCTGGAGCGCGGCAAGGGCCAGCTTCGGATCAAGATGACGGACATGGACGCCTTCAATGTCGGGGAAAACATC
This sequence comes from uncultured Bifidobacterium sp., assembly GCA_964478525.1. Taxonomy (GTDB): domain Bacteria; phylum Pseudomonadota; class Alphaproteobacteria; order Acetobacterales; family Acetobacteraceae; genus Rhodopila. Next base: position 6,083 of record CAYZKM010000141.1, on the reverse strand, counting down.
GGCGTATCGCCGGGCAAGGTCGTCTATCGCAACGACCTGATGGAGCTGATCCAGTACGACCCGGCCACCGAGAAAGTGCTGAAGCGGCCGCTGCTGATCGGCCCGCCCTGGATCAACAAGTACTACATCCTGGATCTGCGGCCGCGGAACAGCTTCGTGAAATGGGCGGTATCCCAGGGGCACACGGTGTTCGTGATCTCGTGGGTCAACCCGGACGAGAAGCTGGCCGAGAAGGGTTTCGACGACTACATGAAGGATGGCTACCTCGCCGCGCTGGATGCGATCGAGCAGGCGACCGGCGAGCGTGAGGTGAACGCCATCGGCTACTGCCTGGGCGGAACGCTGCTGGCCTCGACCCTGGCCTATATGGCGGCCAGGGGGGACGACCGGATCGCCAGCGCGACGTTCTTCGTGACCATGATGGACTTCCGGGAGGCCGGGGAGCTGGGCGTCTTCATCGACGAGGAGCAATTGAGCGCGCTGGAACAGAAGATGTCCAAGCGCGGCTACCTCGAAGGCAGCGAGATGGCGACGACGTTCAACATGCTGCGCGCCAACGACCTGATCTGGTCCTTCGTGGTGAACAACTACCTGCTGGGCAACGATCCGTTCCCGTTCGACCTGCTGTACTGGAACGCCGATTCCACCCGCATGCCGGCGCGGATGCATAGTTTCTACCTGCGCAAGATGTATCAGCAGAACCTGCTGGCACAGCCCGGCGGCATCAGCCTGGCCGATACGCCGATCGACCTTGGGAAGATAAAGACGCCGGCCTATTTCCTGTCGACGCGGGAAGATCATATCGCGCCGTGGATGTCGACCTATCGCGGCACGCAGCTGCTGAGCGGTCCGCGCCGCTTCGTGCTGGCGGCATCGGGGCACATCGCCGGCGTGGTCAACCCGCCCGACAGCGGCAAGTACAGCCACTGGATCAACGAGGACCTGCCGCCGGACGCGGAAGCCTGGTTCAACGGCGCGGCCGAGATGGCCGGGTCGTGGTGGCCGGACTGGCACCGCTGGATCCTGGCACTGGACAAGAAGCAGGTCGCCGCGCGCGTGCCCGGGTCCGGCAAGCTGAAGGCGCTGGAGCCCGCGCCCGGCAGCTATGTGAAGGTCCGGCTGACCTGACCGGCGGCGCATCGTCTATCGCGCCGGACCGGCCGGGCCCGCGGCCTCGGCCAGGGTCAGCACGCGGCTGACGCCGTCGCCCGCCTCGAAGCTGAGCCGCGCGCGGTCGGGCGGGCAGGCGCCGGTCAGCCCCGTCCGGTCGCACCATGCCATGGGCGAGGCGGAGGTCGGCGGGCCATAGCGGTCCAGCACCGCGCTCTCGATCGCCTCGGGTTCACCGGGCTTGCGGGCATCCAGCGTGTAGGTGATGCGGGTCACGACCTCGGCCCCTGGAGAGTTGGCGGAGAAGGCGATGGTCAGCAGCCCGTCCATGGTGCGGGCGGTGATCGTGGCCAGGCAGGTGCCGCCGGCCGGCGCGGGGCAGGGCACGCGATGGCGCACCAGCCGATCGTTCAGGTAGCCCTGCCTGTCCAGCCGCTCGATCACCTGGGGTTCGTGCATGCCCAGGCGCAACGTCAGGATGTCGACGCCGCGCGGATCGAACGCGGCGGCGGGGGAGGCGATGGCGGCGATGGCGGCAAGAAGCGGAAGCAGGAGGGACGGCCGGATGGTCATGACTGGAACCTTTCATGAACATCCGATCGTTGCGCCACACCGGTTAAGGAAGTGTTAACGGCTGGCGAAGTTTGTCCGGGTTCAGAATTCGATATCCAGCTCGTCGATCTGCTCGGGTTCCTTCTGCGCCGCAGCGAACCATTCGCGCATCGGCGCCCAGGACATGATCTGGCGGCAATAGGTTTCCGAGACCGGGTCCGGCCTGACGTCATAGCTGCGGAAGCGCGTCACCACCGGGGCGTACATCGCATCGGCGATGGTGGGGCTGGCGCCGAACAGCCACGGGCCTTTCCAGATCTGCAGGCAGTCGCGCCAGATCTCGGTGATGCGGTCGATGTCCTGCTGCACCGCCGACCAGACGGTGAAGTTCGGGTGGAACAGCCGCAGGTTCATCGGCAGCGCCTCCCGCAGGGTGGTGAAGCCGGAATGCATCTCGCCGGCGACCGAGCGGCAGCGCGCGCGGGCGAGGCGGTCGGTGGGCAGCATGCCCGCCGCGGGAAACATCTCGTTCAGGTATTCCGCAATCGCGATGGTGTCCCATATGGTAACGCCATCATGCATCAATGCCGGGACGCGAATCGACGATGACTGCATCAGAAGCTCGGCCCGGTTGGCCGGATCGTCGGGGTCTACGACCCGTTCCTCGAACCGCAGGCCGGCCAGGCGCGCCAGCAGATAGCCGCGCAGGGACCAGGACGAGTAATTCTTGCTGCTGATGAGGAGTGTGGCTCCATCCATGGTGACTTTCGCAACCTGTCCTGTCATGCTGCGGTGCAATATATCAGTGGCGCGACGCGGATGCGAGGGTTAGTGATGGATTTGCCGTCGGGCCGTCCGGCCACGGGCCGGGACATGTGATTAACAGCGCGATGATCTACCAGCTCTATCAGGCACAGGCGGACCTGTTGCTGCCCATCCGGACCCTCGCCCGGTTTGGCGAGGGCATGGCACGTGTCTGGCATCTGAACGGCTATGGCCCGGCCGTGCTGCGCCAGATGGGCGCGGCATGCAGCCTGGTGGCCGACAGCGCCCTGACCCATCACCGTCCGCAATACGGATTCAGCAGCGTGCGCGTGGGCAACGACCTGGTCGGCGTGACCGAGGAGATGACCGACGACACCCCGTTCGGCACGCTGCTGCGGTTCCGCAAGGATGCCGCCTTGGTGCAGCCGCGGGTGATGGTGGTGGCGCCGATGTCCGGCCATTTCGCCACCCTGCTGCGCGGCACGATCGCGACGCTGCTGCCCGAACACGACGTCTACATCACCGACTGGAAGAACGCGCGCGATATCCCGCCATCCGCCGGAACGTTCGGATTCGACGGCTATGTCGATCATCTGATCCGGTTCCAGGAGGCGATGGGCCCCGGCGCGCACATGGTCGCGGTGTGCCAGCCCACCGTCGCCGCGCTGGCCGCCACCGCGGTGATGGCCGAAACCCGCAACCCCGCGCAGCCGCGCAGCCTGACGCTGATGGCGGGCCCGATCGATACCCGCATCAACCCGACCAAGGTCAACCAGCTGGCGAAATCCCGCCCGATCGAATGGTTCCGCAAGAACCTGATCGCCACCGTGCCCTGGCGGTTCCAGGGCGGCGGACGCCACGTCTATCCCGGCTTCATCCAGCTGACCGCGTTCATGAGCATGAATCTGGACCGCCATATCGCCGCGCATATGGGCCAGTTCCGCGCCCTGGCCGGCGGCGACATGGACAGTGCCGGAGCGCACAAGAAATTCTATGCCGAATACGGCGCGGTGATGGACCTGCCGGCCGAGTTCTACCTGGAAACCGTGGCCCGCGTGTTCCAGGACCATGACCTGCCGCTGGGCCGGCTGACCTGGCACGGCCGACCGGTGCACCCCGAAGCGATCCGCCGCACCGCCATCCTGACGGTGGAGGGCGAACGTGACGACATCTGCGCCATCGGCCAGACCATGGCCGCGCTGGACCTGTGCAGCGGCGTGCGCAACAGCATGAAGCGTCACCATCTGCAAAGCGGCGTCGGCCATTACGGGGTGTTCAGCGGGTCCCGCTGGACGCGGGAGGTCTACCCCCGCGTCCGTGCGATGATCCAGACCACGACCTGACCGGTCAGGCGATCTCGATCAGCACCGGCACATGGTCGGACGGCTGCGGCTGATCGCGCTCCATCCGGTCCGGATCGGCCGAGACCAGCCTTTCGGCCAGCGTCGGCGACAGCAGCGCATGGTCGATCCGCAGCCCGAGGTCGCGCGGCCAGGCACCCGCCTGGTAATCCCAGAACGTATAGGCGGGCTGGTCCGGGTGCATCGCCCGGACCGCGTCGGTCAGCCCCAGCCAGACCAGGTGGCGCAGGCGGGCGCGGCTTTCCGGGCGCACCAGCGCATCGGTGGCCGACAGCGCGCCGGGCGCGTAATCGGCATCGGTGGGACAGACATTGAAATCCCCCGTGATCACCAGCGGCACATCACCCTCCAGCAACACCCGCGCTCGGCTGGCCAGCAGGTCCATCCAGTGCAGCTTGTAGGCGAATCCCTCGTCACCGCGAGAGTTGCCGTTCGGCAGGTAGATGCCGATGATGGTGATGCCGCCGGCCTCGATCTCGATATAGCGGGCCTGGCCGTCGTCATCCGCCAGGCCGGGCAGGGCACGGTGGATCACGCGGAACGGGATGCGGCCCAGCACGGCGATGCCATTGTAGGATTTCTGCCCGACGACAGCGGTTTCATACCCCATGTCATGGAAGGTGCGGGCGGGGAAGGCGGCGTCCTCGCACTTGATCTCCTGCAGGACCAGGATGTCGGGGCGGACGCGTTGCAGCCAGCGCTGCACATGGCCTTCCCGCTGGCGGATCGAGTTGACGTTCCAGGTGGCGATCTTCACGGCAGGTCCGGGACAGGTTCGGCCCGACTATGGAAGTCGATGGCCGTCAGGTCAAAAGCTGTGGTCAAAGGTGATGGCAAAGCGGCGGTGGGGCGGTATCCTGCCGCCAGGCGAACCGGCTGCGGCCGGGCGAGCAATGGCAGGGGATACCGAATGATGCATGCGTTCCGTCGATTCTGGATACTGGCGGCGGCGGTTGGCGCATCGCTTGCCGTCGTGGCGCCGGCGCCGGCGCAGATCAACCCGTTCCGCGGCTTCGGGCCGAACATGAGCGAGGACGATCTGCAGCGGATGACGGCGGCAACGGCGGCGATGAACGGCCGCGAGAAGCCGGTGGTGGGCGGGATCGAGGCCTGGCGCAATGCCGACAACAGCGGCGGCGGGACGGCAACGCTGACGCGTGTCTACACATGGAATGGCATGCCGTGCCACACCATCGCCTACAAGCTGCTGATCGCCGACCGCACCGAAAGCCGCCGTCGCGACTTGGTCCTGGACTGGTGCCGCATCGCCTCCGGCGAATGGCGGATCAGAAGCTGATGCCCGCCTTGTCACGCCGGTGGCTGCTGTCGGGTGCGGTGCTGATGGCCGCTCCGGCGCTGGCGTTCGACAATCCCGACCAGGGCAAGCCCGATGTCGGCCCGGCGCGGGCACGGATCAGGGTGAAGGACTACAAGGGGGCGATGGCGCTGCTGCAGCCGCTGCTTGCCGGTGTGCCATCCGCCGATGTCTACAACCTGATGGGCTTCTGCCTGCGCAAGACGGGGGACCAGCAGAAGGCCTTCGGGTACTATGCCAAGGCGCTGGAGCTGGACTGGAACCACACGGGGGCGCTGGAATACCAGGGGGAGCTGTTCGTCGAGACCGGGCAGCTGGAGAGGGCGCGCGCCAACCTCGCCAGGCTGAAATCGCTGTGCCCGTTCGGATGCGAGGAGCGGGAGGACCTGGAACACGCGATCGCCGCCGCGGCCAGGGCGCGCTGATCGCCCCACCTTGTGGCGGATGGGCCGGAACTGCACACTGCCGGCCTGACAGCCGATGGGGCAGGGACGATGGCGATCGAATTCTATACGTGGAATACGCCGAACGGGCGGAAGATCAGCGTGGCGCTGGAGGAGATGGGGCTGGCGTACACCGTCCACCCGGTGAACATCTCGAAGAACGAGCAGTTCGCGCCGGACTTCCTTAAGATCAGCCCGAACAACCGGATTCCGGCGATCGTGGATACCGACGGGCCGGGCGGGCAGCCGATCAGCGTGTTCGAATCGGGCGCGATCCTGATCTATCTGGGCCAGAAGACCGGCAAATTCTACCCCGCCGATCCGCGCAAGCAGGTGCCGGTGCTGGAATGGCTGATGTGGCAAATGGGCGGCTTCGGCCCGATGCCGGGCCAGGTGCACCACTTCCTGCAGGTGGAGAACCCAGTCGACCAGAAATACGGGCTGGAGCGGTATTCCAAGGAAACCCGCCGCCTGTACGGGGTGCTGGACCGGCAACTGGCCGGTCGGGACTATGTGGCGGGCGAGTGCTCGATTGCC
>CAYZKM010000140.1:0-9713 GCA_964478525.1 uncultured Bifidobacterium sp. | reverse complement strand
CCCGTCGCGGTGGTTCTGGATACGCTGGTCAAGGGCCCCGCCGCCCTGGCACGCGCCCTGTCGCAGATCGGCCTGGTCGAGAACGACGAGGCCGGCGACACCCATCAATCCGCCCTGACGCCGGGGCAGGTCCTGGTCTCGCGCGCCGGGGCGATCTGGCGGTGGGACGGCTATACGATCCGCGCCGGCACCCCCACCGCCGCCGCCGTTCGCCTGCAACAGCGCAACCGCCTGGCCGGCCTGCGCGCTCGTCTGGCCGAAGCCGAACAGGCGGCGACCGCGGCGCGGGCCGAACGGACCGATGCCGAAGCGGCCGCGCAGGCCGCCAACCAGGCCGAGCAGCAGGCGCGGATGCAGCGGCGGGAGCTGGAACAGAAGCTGGAACGCGCCCGGGCGGCGCTGGCGCAGCTGCGCAACCAGTCTGCCACCGCGGCGGCACGCCTCGCCGCGGCCGACGACCAGCTGGCTCGTATCACCGGGGAGCGCGACGAGGCCGAGGCGGTCCTGACCCAGGCGCAGGCCGCCCACGCCGCGCTGCCGGATATCGCCGCGCTGCGCGAGGCTGTGGAGCGCGCCCGGACGGCCCTGTCCACGGCCCGGACGCGGGAAGCCGCGGCCCGGGGCGAGCGGGCCAGCCTGATCCGGGAGCAGGAAGCCCGCACCAGCCGCCGCGGCGTGATCGTCGCCGAACGCGGCGGATGGGCCGAACGCTCGAAGGATGCCGCCGAACGGGTGACGGACCTGGCCGCGCGGCTGTCGTCGGCCGAGGCGGAACAGGCGCAGCTGGAAGCCGCGCCGACGCAGATCGCCGCTCGCCGGGTCGAGGCGCTGGAAGCCCTGCGCGGGGCCGAAACCACGCATCGCCAGGCGGCCGACAGGCTGAACGCGGCGGTGACGCAGGCCGAGGCGACGGATCGCACCGCGCGCACCGGGGAAGCCCGCGTGTCCGCGACGCGGGAGGAGCTGGTTCGCGCCGAAGGGGTCCTGGAACAGGCCAACCACGCCTGGGGCACCGTGGCCGAACGCATCCTGGAACGGCTGGGCGCGCAGCCCACCCTGCCCGACCCGCCGGCCGAGGTCTCGATCGAGGTCGAACAGAAAGCCCGCCGCCGCCTGGAACGCCTGCTGAAAGAGCGCGACGAGATGGGTCCGGTCAATCTGCGCGCCGAGGTGGAAGCCGAGGCGGTGGAGCAGCAGATCGGGTCGATCGACAAGGATCGCGACGAGCTGACCACGGCCATCGCCAAGCTGCGCGGGTCGATCGGGCACCTGAACCGCGAGGGGCGCGAGCGGCTGAACGCGGTCTTCCAGCAGGTGGACAAGAACTTCCAGCAATTGTTCGCTCGGATGTTCAATGGCGGGCGGGCGCATCTGGCGATGGTCGGGTCCGACGATCCGCTGGAGGCGGGGCTGGAGATCTACGCCCAGCCGCCGGGCAAGAAACTGGCGACCCTGTCGCTGCTGTCGGGCGGCGAGCAGGCATTGACTGCGCTGTCCCTGATCTTCGCGGTGTTCCGCTGCAACCCCGCGCCGGTCTGTGTGCTGGACGAGGTCGATGCGCCGCTGGACGATGCCAATGTGGAACGGTTCTGCACATTGCTGGAAGACATGGTGCGCGACACCGGCACACGGTTCCTGGTTGTGACCCATCATCCGCTGACGATGGCGCGCATGGATCGGCTGTATGGCGTGACCATGCAGGAACGCGGGGTGTCGCGCCTGCTGTCGGTCGACCTGCGGCAGGCGGAGCTGATGGTGGAACAGCCCGAGGCGATTGCGGCAGAATAGGCGCGGCAGAGTAGGCACGGCGGCGCCGCCCGCGGGCCGGTCTCCAGACGGGTTGATTCAGGCTGAACACCAGCGCGGTTGACGCCGCCGCCATCCGGGTTCACCGGATAGCCATGCTGCACCGCTTCGAAGCCCTGCTGGACCCGACCGCCGGCACGCCCGAGCCACCGCCCGGCGCGGGGCTGGTCCGGTTCTACTGGCACTATATCCGGCAGGTCCGCGGCCTGGCGGCGTCGCTGTTCCTGGTCGGCGGGCTGGTGGCGGTGCTGGACATCGCCATCCCCACGGCCATCGGGCGCATCGTGACGCTGGTGTCGACCCATACGCCGGACCGGCTGCTGGCCGATGCCTGGCCGCAGCTTCTGTGGATGGGCCTGGTGATCTGGCTGCTGCGCCCGCTGGGCCATATCGGGCACAACGTGCTGGTCAACCAGATCGTCAATCCCGGCTTCTCCAGCCTGGTGCGCTGGCAGAACCACTGGCACGTGGTGCGCCAGGGCTGGACGTTCTTCCAGAACGACTTCGCCGGGCGCATCGCCAACCGGGTGATGCAGACCGGCCCGGCGTTGCGCGAAAGCCTGGTGATGGCGTTCGATGCCGCCTGGTACATCGTGGTGTACGGATCGGCCTCGGTCCTGCTGCTGCTGTCGGTGGACTGGCGCCTGGCACTGCCGACCGTCGGCTGGTTCGCCGGCTATGCGGCGATGCTGCGCTGGTTCGTCCCCCGCCTGCGGGAACGGTCGCGCGCGCAGTCGGAAAAGCGGTCGACGCTGATCGGGCGTGTCGTCGATGGCTATACGAATATCCTGACGGTGAAGCTGTTCGCCCGCGCCACCGACGAGGACGCCTTCGTCCGCGACGCGATCGACGATCATACCGCGGCGATGCGCGCGCAGACGCGGATGACGACTGCCTATACGGCGACGCTCAGCATGATGAATGCCACGCTGATCGTCGGCACCGGCAGCATCGCCATCTGGCAATGGAGCGTGGGCAACATCGCCGTCGGCGCGGTCGCCACCGCGATCCCGCTGTCATGGCAGCTGACCAACATCGCCGGATGGGTCGCGCGCAGCATCACCTCGATCTTCGAGAATATCGGCACGGTGCAGGACGGCATGCGCTCGATCGACCTGCCGCAGCAGATGCCCGATCCCCCCGGCGCGCGCGAACTGGTGGTGAAGGGCGGCGAGATCCGGATCGAGGACCTGCATTTCGACTATGGCCGCGGCCCGCGCGTCGATCGCAATGACCGCCCGATCGGCGTGCTGCACGGTATCGACCTTGTGATCCGCCCCGGCGAGCGCGTCGGCCTGGTCGGGCCGTCGGGGGCCGGCAAGTCGACGCTGGTCAATCTGCTGCTGCATTTCTATCAGCCGGCGTCGGGCCGCATCCTGGTCGATGGGCAGGATATCGCCGGCGTGACGCAGGAAAGCCTGCGCACCCGGATCGCGATGGTAACGCAGGATACCTCGCTGCTGCATCGCTCGATCCGGGACAACATCCGCTATGGCCGCCCCGACGCCACCGACGCGATGATCGAGGCCGCGGCGAAGCGGGCCGAGGCGCATGGTTTCATCATGGGGCTGGAGGACTGGTTCGGCCGCCGCGGCTATGACGCCCATGTGGGCGAACGCGGGGTGAAGCTGTCGGGCGGTCAGCGCCAGCGCGTGGCACTGGCGCGGGTCATCCTGAAGGATGCGCCGATCCTGATCCTGGACGAGGCGACATCGGCGCTGGATTCGGAAGTGGAGGCGGCGATCCAGTCGCAGCTCGGGCCGCTGATGGAAGGCCGCACGGTGATCGCCATCGCGCATCGCCTGTCGACCATCGCGCGGATGGACAGGCTGGTGGTGATGGAGGAAGGCCGCATCGTCGAGACCGGCAGCCATGCCGAACTGCTCGCGCAGGGCGGCGTCTATGCCCGCTTGTGGGAGAGGCAGTCCGGCGGGTTCACCGACGCGGTGGTTGCGACGTGAGACCAACCCGTTCGGCAATGACGTGCCGGCGGCCTTTCCCCTGTCACCATCCAGGCTCGGTCGGCTTCAGCCCCAACAGCACCTTCCCCGCCGACTCGAAATAGCTCGGCAGGGCCGCGCCATGGGTCACCGCGACATGCACGTCCCGGAACGCCCGCTCCAGCGGATGCCGCGTGTAGATCGCATTGGTCCCGGCGGCGTGGAACACCTTGTCGACCGCGCTGACCGCGGCGTGCATGCCGTGCACCAGCGCCAGGCGCGCCTGCGCGATCTGGTGGTCGGTGGGCTGGCCGCCGGCGCATAGCGTGGCCCACACGTCACCCACCGCGTCGAACACATAGGCGCGGGCGGAACGGACGATGCCCTCGGCCTCGCCGATGCGGGTCTGCACCGAGGCGCGGTCGCGCAGCAGGCTGGTGGACAGGGTCGAGGCTTCGGTTTCCGCCAGTTCCACCAGCGTGTCGATGGCGCCGCGGGCGATGCCCAGGGCGTTGGCGACCGATGGTGTCCACAACGTCACGAACCAGGCGCGCAGGTTGAACAGCGGTCCGGTCTGCGCCGGTGCCGCCGCCGACAAGGCCGTGCGTTCCGCCGGAACGAAGACATCGTCCACCGTGAAGTCCTGGCTGCCGGTGCCGCGCATGCCCATCACCGACCAGGTGTCGACGATGGTCACGTCCTGGCGCGGAATCCACGCCGCGCGCAGCACCGGCGCGCCCGAGGCCGCGCCGGCCCCGTCCGTCATGGTGCAGGTGCAGTACAGCCAGCGGGCATTGTCGATGCCGCTGGCGAAGTTCCACCGCCCGGTCACGCGATATCCGCCGTCCACCGGGCGGGCGGTGCCGCCGACGCGGGCCGACCCGGCGGCGCGGTAATCGGCTGGGGTGCCGGCGATCTCGCGCCCCACGGCGTCGGGCAGGCGACCGGCATTCAGCGACATCGCGGTGGCGATCATCGCACACCAGCCGACCGAACCGTCGACGCGGGACAGCTCCTCGACCACGCGATAGGCAACCAAGGGCGGTGTCTCCGGCCCGCCCATCGAGCGGGGGAGGTACATCTGGTACACCCCCGCCTTCGTCAGCGCGGCAGCCAGCGCCGGCGGCGTGCGGCGCTGCGCCTCGGCATCGCCGCGCGCGGCGCGGATGGCGGGGGCCAGGCGGATGGCGGCGGCGACGATCTCGGGCGTGTCGGAAGCGTGCGTCATCGTGGGTTCAACCGATCCGTTATAGGGGCGCAGCGTTCCGGACGCGGGTCAATCGAACAACGTGGCGAGCCGCCGCTTCATCTGGTCCGCGATGTAGAGGGCGACGGCCTGGATCGTCGAGGTCGGGTTCACTCCGCCGCCCGTCACCCAGACGCTGCCATCGACGATGAACAGGTTCTTCACGTCGTGGCTGCGGCCCCATTCGTTCACCACCGACCGTTCGGGATCGGTGCCCATCCGTGCCGTGCCCAGCAGATGGCCGGGGCTGTTCAGCACGGTGCGCGACGTATGGACCTCGGTCGCGCCGCATGCCTGCAGGAATTCGGTGCCGCGCGCGATGCCGTGCTCCATCATCCGGGCGGTGTTCTCGCTGATCGTGTAGGTGATCCTGGGCGCGGGGATGCCGCTGCTGTCTTGCAGCACCGGGTCGATGGTGACGCGGTTATGCGCCTCGGGCAGGTCCTCGCAGGCGATGCCCACCTGCACGCGATGGTCGACCAGCGTGCGATAGACGCGGTGATGGTCGCGCCCCCACGGCAGCCGGTGGGCGGCGGCACTGGTGATCGCCTCGTTCGCCGGGCCGGTCCCGCGCCCGAACTGCAGCATATAGCCGCGGACGAACCCGCGCGAGAGGTCGGTCTCGTAGAACTGCTTGCTCCACAGCGACGTCATCGGCGTGCGGGCGCCATCCAGCGTGTCCTCGACATAGCCGAAGACCTGCGGCCAGGGGTGCATCATCAGGTTGCGCCCGACCTGGTCGGAGGAGTTCGCCAGGCCATTGGGGAACCGCCCGGACGCCGAGTTCAGCAACAGGCGCGGCGTGCCGATGCCGTTGCAGGCCAGGATCACGACCTCGGCGGGCTGAAACTGCTCCACCCCTTCGGCATCGTAGTAGATGGCGCCGGACGCCATGCCGTGTTCGTTCGTCGTGACCTGTTTCACCCGGCAGCGCGGGCGCAGTTCCACCCCGGCGCGGATCGCCAGCGGCCAATAGGTGATGTCGGTGCTGGCCTTCGCCCCCTGCGCACAGCCAGGCGTGCACTGGCCCAGGTTGATGCACTTGGCCCGCCCCTCGTAATCGGTGGTGGCGACGGTGGTGTCCGACGGCCACCAGTGCCAGCCCAGCCGGTTCAGCGCCCGGGCATACGCGGTGCCCGTCCGTCCCAAGGGCAGCGGCGGCATCGGCGGGTTGCGCGGCGCGGTGCCGGGGTCGCCTGCCAGGCCGGATACGCCCATCATGCGGTCGTTCTGGTCGAAGAACGGCTCCAGCGCCCAGTAGTCGATCGGCCAGTCATCGGCGATGCCGTCCAGCGACTTCACCCGGAAGTCCGACGGGTGCATCCGTGGCCAATGCGCCGTGTAGAACACCGTCCCGCCGCCGACCCCGTTGAAATTGGCGACCTTCATGGCCGCGTTGTCCTCGTGGATCGGCTAATCGGTCGGGCGGGCGCGGCGGTTCGGGCTGATGTCGAAGTCGGTGTAGCGCCGAGCCTCCCAGTCCCGTCCATTGGAGGGGAAGTCGGTGGGCTTCATCCAGTCGCCCTGTTCCAGGCACAGGATTCGCATCCTGGTGTCGGCCAGGCTCCAGGCCACGGCGGCGCCGGACGCGCCCGAGCCGATGATCAGCACATCGACGGTGTCATGCCTGGCCATCCTATGCCCTCCGGTCATCGCGCCAGAATTGCGGGCGGGCGCGTACGGCGTCCAGCAGGGTCCAGTCACCCTGTTCCAGGATGTTGCCCTTGGGGAAGGGGGCGCGGGGTTCGTGGCCCAGCGACACCAGCACCCGGTCGTCGCGGTAGTAGCAACCCAGGATGACGCGCCCCAGCGTGACGATGGCGGCATCGCCGGTGGCGTGGCAGGCGGCGATGCAGGCTTCGCGGTCGTCGATGCCCATCGCGGCGAAAGTGCCGCCGCAGCGCGACGCGATGCCGGCGATGGCCTGGCGGACCTGCGGCAGGTCGCGGCCAAGGCTGCGTAGCAGGTCGGCGAAGATCAGGGGATCATCGGCACCGGGAATGCCGTGTTCGGCGCTGGCCGGCACCATCGTGCCGGCGATCACGCGAAGGTCGTCGGTCTCCTGTGGCGAGAGCCCGGTATCGGTGTCGTTTCCCATCTGTGCCCCATTCGACGCGGGTTCGTCTGGTCGGGGATGTACAGCCTGGGGCCGTGCCGATCAATCGGCCGGCGCGTTCAGTAAAGGTCGTCGTTCGGGTGGCGCAACTGCCACAGCCGTTCATGGGCGGCGACCAGACTTTCCTTGCCACGGCGCTCGACCGAGCCCGACGGCACGCGAGACCGGTTGGTCACCCCTTCCAGCACGCGCAGCAACTCAGACGCGACCTCGAAATCCCGTTCGTCGCAAGCCTGGTGGAACGCGATCAGAATCTTGTCCGACAACCGGCGCGTATAGCGTACCGGTTCGGCCGTCAGGGTCGCTTGTGACTTGGTTTCGCTCATGACCTGCCTTTCTCCCTCGAAAAGAGGCGGGCAGACGATGCCAAGTCAAGCGGTTTGAGGCTACCCCGTTCACAACGGCGTGAGCAGCGGCTCGGCCGTGGCCTGCCGCGCCGCTGCACCCGCTACCGCACGGCAGCGCGGTAGATCGCGTCCGAGAAGGCGGGCGGGACAGTGCCCGCCATGCGCCGGCGCAGCGCCGGCAGGTCGTCGTTGAACAGATCGGCGCTGATGCGGCTTGCGATCACCGGAATGTCGCGCTTCATGCAAGGAACATCCCCGGTCGGCAGGCCGAAGCTGACGAACCCGGATGGGTTCTGCACATGGATGTGCCGCAGCAGGGGCGCCGAACCGGGGACCCTCTCGATGAACTCGTGGCCGGCACCCAGATATGGGGATACCGACAGCGTGTCGTCCTGCTCGTCTGCCGGCGGCGTGTAGCGATCCCGCCAGCGCATGATCTGGCCGTCGAAATCCCGCAACTCGGGCCGCGCGGCCAGGTCCGCCGAGTAGCCGGTGCCGGCGATCACATGGTCCATCCGATAGGTCGTGCCGCCGATCGAGGTCTCGACCTGCCCGTCCTTCTCGGCGGCACTGGTCCAGGGGGCGGACAGATGCAGGTGGAACTGCGGGAAGGCGACCGCACGCTCGATCGCATCCGGGGTCGGCATCGAACCGGCGCGGAAGAAGCGCACCGCGTGGAACCAGCGGTCGGCGTCGGGCAGCGCATGGTAGTGGTCGATGGCACCGGCGAAGAACCGCGCCCCGATCACCGGCGTGGCGGCGACCGTGTCGCGGCGGCAGAACAGGTGGACGGCCGCGGCGCCGTTCTCCAGCGCCACGCCCGCGGCGTCGAAGGCCGAGGCGGCGGCCCCGATCACCCCCACGGTCTTGCCGCGCAGGGCGGCGAAGTCGATCGGGTCCTCGGTATGGGAATAGCGGGCGCGGGGCAGGTTCCGGGTCAGGACATCCGGCACATAGGCGCCGCCGCCGCCACGGAAGCCGGTGGCCAGGATGATCTTGCGCGCGGTTTCGACCGACCCGCCGGCCGGGGTTTCCAGATGCAGGCGGAAATGGTCGCCCGCCGGCTCGATCCGGGTCACCCGCGTGCCATAGCGCGGCTCGATGCCCAGGAAGGTCTTGAACCAGGCCAGGTATTCCGCCCAGTCGGTGCGACGGATGCGTTCCAGCGCCTCGTAGGCCGCCTGCCCGTGCCGCGCCTCGTACCAGGCCTGGAAACCCAGTGCCGGAATGCCGAATTCCGGGCCGGGCAGGCCCTTGGGCGTGCGCAGCAGGTTCATCCGCGCCGCGGTCAGCCAGATGCCGGTGCGGGCCGCGTCGGGCGCGGCTTCCAGGATCGACACCTTGCCCACCCCGGCGCGGCGCAGGGCAAAGGCCAGAGTGCTGCCGGTCTGCCCGCCGCCGATGATCGCCACGTTGTGGTCGATGCCCGGCCGATCCGGCACCCAGTTGGCGGGATCCGGGCCGATCATGCGCAGCGCCTTGCGGGCTTCCGCGTCCACATCCTGGGTCTGGGTCATGTGACGTATCCTCGTTGTCGCGTGCGGCCCGCGAACCAGCCGCGGGCCGGGCGCGATGTTGCCGGGCTTGCGGGACAGGAACAACCTCGCCCCCATCGGAATTCCCCATCGGAATTCCCGCGGAACCCCTCGCAACCCGGGCGCGGCGCGTGCCATAAGGCGCGTCGCAACAGCGCCAAGTCCCGCCAGTCCATGATCCGTTTCGATTCCATCAGCAAACAGAACGGCCATCAGCTGCTTTTCATCGAGGCGGGCGCATCGCTTCTGAAAGGCGAGAAGATCGGCCTGGTCGGTCCCAACGGCGCCGGCAAGACGACGCTGTTCCGCATGATCACCGGCCAGGAATACCCCGACGAGGGCCAGGTCGTGATCGATCGCGGCGTCAGCGTCGGCTTCTTCAGCCAGGATGTCGGGGAAATGTCCGGCCGCAGCGCTGTGGCCGAGGTGATGGACGGCGCCGGCGCGGTCAGCGTGATCGCCGCCGAGCTGAAGGAGCTGGAGCTGGCCCTGGCCGATCCCGATCGGGCGGACGAGATGGACGCGCTGATCACCCGTTTCGGCGAGGTGCAGGAGCGGTTCGAGGAGTTGGGCGGCTATGCGCTGGAGGGCAAGGCGCGGGAAGTGCTGGCCGGGCTGAGTATCAGCCAGCCGATGATGGATGGCGATGTCGGCGATCTGTCCGGCGGGTGGAAGATGCGCGTCGACCTGGCCCGCCTCCTGCTGAAGCGGCCCGACGTAATG
>CAYZKM010000139.1:0-9771 GCA_964478525.1 uncultured Bifidobacterium sp. | reverse complement strand
GGCCGAACCCCTGTTTCGCCGCGCGCTGGCGATCAACGAGGCGAGCCTGGGGCCGGATCACCCCAACGTCGCGACCGGCCTCAACAACCTCGCGGGCTTGCTGCGAGCGACGAACCGTCTGGCGGAGGCCGAACCCCTGTTTCGCCGGGCAGTGGCGATCCTGCTGACGTTCCAGAGTGCCACGGGCCATCAGCATCCGAATCTCGAAGCAGCGGCGAACAACTATGCCAGCGCGCTGCAAGCGCTTGGGCGCACGGAGGCCGAGATCACGGCCGAGCTTCAGGCGCTGGTTCGGGAGGCGGGCCTGGGGTGAGGCCGCTCGGCCGGAGTCCTCACCGGGCCCGCTTCCCCTACGGCCCCGCCCCGGCGGCACGGGCCGATCCGGACCCGGATCGGGGCCGGCGCCTGGCCCCTCGGGCCGCTCCCCCGTCGCACGCCGGCACACGCCGGTCCGGTTCCGGCACATCGGCCGTTGCCGCCTTGCGTTCGCGGCGCGGCGCGGGTTGGGCCGGACCAGGGCGATGCACGGCGGGCAGGCGCGCATTGCCTCGCCGGCCCCAATCGGGATATTGTGAACGAAACAGGAACCAACCCGCCAGGACCACCCCCGAACAAACGACATGCACCATCAGACACCGCCCCCTCAGCCCCACACCCCGCCGCCGAGGCGCGATTTTGTACTGTCCAACCCCATGTCCGGTGAGAAACCGCCACATATTCCCCCCACCCCGGCCGAGGCACCCGGGGACAGCGCGGCCCGCGCCGCAACCCCCACGCGCAATTTCGTACTGTCCAACCCCATGTCCGGTGAGAAGCCGCCACACCTTCCCCTCACCCCGACCGGGGCACCCCGGGACAGCGCGGCCCACGCCGCAACCCCCAACGCGCGATTTCGTACCGTCCAACCCCATGTCCGGTGAGAAACCGCCCTACCTCCCGCCACCCCGGCCGGGGCACCCGGGGTCAGCGCGGCCCACGCCGCGCGATTTTGTACTGTCCAACCCCATGTCCGGTGAGAAACCGCCCTACGTTCCCCCACCCCGGCCGAGGCACCAGGGGACAGCGCAGCCCACGCCGCAACCCCCAACGCGCGATTTTGTACCGTCCAACCCCATGTCCGGTGAGAAACCGCCACACCGCCCGCCTCACCGGGACCGGGCCACGGCCCGCTCCCCGCCGTCACCCGTCCCGCGCGGTCACACCCACCCTTGAGCTTCCCGCCAACCACCCGCCACTATGCGCGCCCATCCAAAAGGCGCCCCGCATGACCGACCTCACCGCGCAGGTGACCGAGCTGACCCGCGACCTGGTACGGCTCGACAGCCGCAGCTTCGTGTCGAACCTGCCCGTCGCCGACAGGATCGAGGCCGCGCTGGACGGATTCGAGATCGAGCGGCTGGACTACACCGACCCCGCCGGCGTGGCGAAACGCGTGATCGTCGCCCATCGCGGCGGGGCCGGCGGCGTCGCCTTCTCGGGCCATATGGACACCGTGCCCGACACCGGCTGGACCACCGATCCCTGGTCCGCCCGCGTCGATGCCGACGGCATCATGCATGGGCTCGGCACCACCGACATGAAAGGCCCGGTCGCCGCCGCGATCCTGGCCGCCCGCGCCCTGCCCGCCGATGTGCCGATCACCCTGCTGATCACCACGGACGAGGAAACCACCAAGCAGGGCGCGCATGTGATCGCCACACGCTCGGCCCTGGTGCGCCGCGTGAAACCGCGCGGGATCGTGGTGGTGGAGCCCACGGGCATGGGCCCGGTGCGCGGGCATCGCAGCCATATCCAGTTCACCTGCGTCGCCACCGGCGTGCAGGCCCACAGCAGCACCGGGGCGGGCCACAACGCGAACTGGGACCTGATCCCGTTCATGCTGGACATGCAGGCGGTGTTCCAGCGCCTGCGCACCGACCGCAGCCTGCAGGACGACGCCTACGACCCGCCGTTCAGCGACTTCAACCCGGTGATCGACAACCACGGCGCCGCGGTGAACGTCACGGTCCCGACCGCGACGGCGAAGATCAAGTTCCGCTACTCGGCCAGGATCGACCCCGCGCCGGTGATCAAGGCGGTGCACGACGCCGCCGCCCGCTATGGCATCGCCGTGGCGGAAGCGCGCGAGGGCTTCCCGCCCGAACTGCCGGCCGACCATCCCTTCGTCCGCCTGTGCGCCGACATCGCCAACGCCCCGCCGCGCACCGCGCCCTATGGCACCGACGCCTCGGAACTGCAGGCCATCGCCCCCTGCGTGGTGCTCGGCCCCGGCGATATCGGGGTGGCGCACAAGCCGATCGAGCATGTGCGGATCGCGGCACTCGTGGACGCCGTGCCGGTGCTGATGCGGCTGGCCCAGCGGGTGGCGGGGGCGAACGATCTGGATTGATGCTTCCCTATCGCCCCAGCACCACGAAATCCGCCGATGTCTCCCCCGCATGCGCCGCCGCCAGGCCGCGGGCCAGGCGGTCCGCGACCGCCACGGTGAAATGCAGCGGGTCCCAGTAATTGTCGTCATTCGCCGTGATCGGGGTCAGCCGCATGAAATCGACCACGATCGTGTTGGGCGCGGCCGCGGCGATCGCCGCGACACGGCGCTTGCACTCCTCCCAGACCATCGCGCCGTCCGATCCGTCAGGGTTCAGCAGGACCTTGTGGTACGGCACGAAGAACAGGATCCGCCGCGTCGCCGGCGGGATGGTCGCCAGCGTCTGGCTCAGCAGGTCCAGCGCCGGGTATCGCCAGGTGGCCGGGGGTCCGTCACGCGCGCCTGGCGGGGTCATCGGACCGGCGCCACGCAGGCTGCGAGCCACCTTGTCGCGGTCGTACGCGTCATCGGGCGGGACGAAGCGTGTATAGCCGTCGCGTCCATACGTCTCGGCCTTGAATCCGGCCAGGATGCCGAACAGCTGCCCCGCCGACTGGATGGCATACAGGTTCAGCATCTCGGCATAGCCGTCCCACGGATCGTCGTCGTACATCCATTCCGGGAATTGCCGGCCCGTCAGCTTCTGGAAGCTGTCGCCGGTGACGCACCAGCGGATATCCAGGCCCAGCAGGAACAGCTTCGGCGCGGGATGCGCGCGCAGGAACACCTGCATCAGGCGCGCCTGCTCGTAGACCGTGGCGTCGTTCATCGACAGGTTGACGATGCGGGCCCCGAACAGCGGATCCAGCGCGGCGGGGCGCAGCAGCCGGGATGTGGAGGTGCCGAACAGCGCGCTGTCGAACCGCGGCGACCGGGCCAGCGCCGGGAAGGCGAAGCGGGCGTTCGATGCGACCGGCACGCGGGCGAAGCGCGGCGACAGCGCCAGCGCGTCGAACGGGTCGATGATCACCACGAACGTATAGACGATCGCGATCGCCAGCGCTGCCGAGCCGGCGGCGAGGCCGAAGAAGCGGCGCCAGCGCCTAGCGCGCTTTCCGGCTGACCGTAACCGGTCAGCGCGCGCTAGCTCATTGTTTGATCGCATGATCGACACGCTGCCACGATTCCGCTCAGCATGATCATGCTCTAGAACTGGAAATAGATGAAGACATTCGGCAACCGGCCACCCGTCATAAGCACCAGCCAGGCCAGCCCGATCCCGACCGGCACCGCCACCCAGGGCTCGGGCCGCAGCACGGTCATCGCCGCGCGCTGGCTGCTGGGCCCGATCAGCGCCACCGCGATGCCGATCACGATCGCGGCCCAATAGTCACGGTTCAGCGCGACCTCTCCGATGCCGTTGCGGAACGCCATGGATGCCAGCACGTCGCCCGCGGTGGAGAAATCGGGGGACCGGAACAGCACCCAGCCGCAGATGACGAACAGCATCGTCAGCGCCCAGCCGGCGACCTTCGGCAGGCGCAGCCCGGTCTGCGCCCACAGATGGTTCACCGCCAGCGCCCCGCCATGCAGCCCGCCCCAGGCCACGAAGGTCCAGTTCGCGCCATGCCACAGCCCGCCCAGCAGCATGGTCAGCACCACGTTCGCCGCCTGGCGCACCGGCCCGCAGCGGTTGCCGCCCAGCGGGATGTAGAGATAGTCGCGCAGGAAACGACTGAGCGTCATGTGCCAGCGGCGCCAGAAGTCGCGGATCGACACGGCGCGATACGGGGCATCGAAATTGAACGGCAGCACCAGGCCGAACATCAGCGCCAGGCCGATGGCCATGTCGGAGTAGCCCGAGAAGTCGAAGTAGATCTGCAACGTATAGGCACCGGCCGCGGTCCAGGCCTCGGTCGCGTTCAGGGCGGTGGTGGCGGCCTTGGCGAACAGCGGGTCGGCCGCCATCGCCAGCGTATCGGCCAGTGCGACCTTCTTGGTGACGCCGACGACGAACAGGAAGAAGCCGCGGCCCAGATTCTCCCACATCGCCGGGCCACGGGGGTCGGCGCGGAACTGGTGGATGATTTCGTTGTGCCGCACCAGCGGGCCGGCGATCAGCTGCGGAAAGAAGCCGACGAACATGCAGAAGTCGAGAAAGCCGTAGATGTGGCGGTCCCCGCGTCGCAGGTCGATCAGGTAGGAGATCTTCTGGAACACGAAGAAGCTGATGCCCAGCGGCAGGATCAGCGACCAGGGCTGCCAGGGCTGGCCCGCCAGGTCGAACACGGTGCCACGCAGGAAGTCGGCGTATTTGAACAGGCCCAGCACCGCCAGGTTGACCACGACGCCCAGCACGGGGATCCACCTGGCCTGCGCGCGGCCGAACCACTGCGCGATCAGCCAGTTCGCCACCGTCAGCGCGGCCAGCAGCGGCACGAAGCGCCAGTCCCACCAGCCATAGAACCCCATCGAGGCCAGCACGATCAGCAACTGCCGCGCGACCCGGTTGTGGGCGAGCGCGTAGTAGAGGCCGAGCACGACCGGCAGGAACAGAAGGATGAAGGCCTGGGAGTTGAACAGCATGCGCGACGCGACACCGGGGCGGGGGAAGGCGCTTTTGCCTGCCCCGGCCCGTTGCCGTCAAACCGTCGGCGGCAGGGTGGCCTGAAACGACGGCAGCGCCTCGATCCCGTCGTACCACGCCGACAGGGCGGGATGCCCGTCGCGCCAGGCGAAGGTGCGGTGCCGGCGTTCGCAATAGCCCAGCGCACAGCCCAGCGCGATCCGCGCCCCGTCCATCGGGCCGTCGAACGCGCCGGCGGCGACCATCGGTTCCAGCGCCTCCATCGTGCGCAGGGTGCGGGTGGTATCCAGCGCGATCAGCCCCGGCGAACGCTCGTGTTCCGGGCGCCGCAGCTCGCGGTTCCAGACCGCGATGCCGTCCATCATCCCCATCACCATGCCCATGCGGGACAGGGTCATCCACCCGTCCGATCCGTCGCGCGGCAGCAGCGGGCGGCCGCGATGCTGGGTGTCGAGGAAGTTCAGGATCAGCAGCGTCTCGGTCAGCACCGTGCCGTTGTCCAGCTGCAGCGTCGGCACGCGCCCGACCGGGTTGTACGGCAGCAGGGCCGAACCGGGGTCGCGCAGCGTGACCTCCTGCTTCTGCAGCCGGGCGTCGAGGCCGAGCTCGATCAGGGCCACCCGGACCATGCGCGCGTAGGGGGAGCCGGCGTAGTAGAACAGCTTCATGATGGTCGCTCCGGTGATCGGGCGTGCATGGCCCCTGTCGCGGGGGGCGTCAATCGGTCAGACCTCGCCCCGCAGGAACGCCAGCACGATCTCGGCGAAGATCTCCGGCTGCTCGATCTGCGGCAGATGCGCTGCTTCCGGGATCGTCGTGATCCGCGCGTCCGGGAACAGCCCGGCATAGCGTTGGGTATAGTCCGCCGGGATCAGCCCGTCATGGGCGCCGCGCACGAACAGGGTCGGGCAGACGGCGCGGTGCAGGCGGTGGGGCAGTTTCGGGTTGTGCAGATAGGGATCGCGGCCGAACCGGGCGAACGAGTCGCGGTTGCGCTGCATGACCCGCACCTGGTCTTCCGTCATCGACGCGGGGTCGCGGCGGTGGCGGTCGGGGTCGCGATACAGCAACGCCTCCACCTCGTCCGGGGCCTGGGCGAACATGTCGGGCAGGTGGGCGTCATCGGTGCGGACGCCGCAGGGGGCGACCAGCACCAGGGCGCGGATGCGGTGCGGCACCAGGCTTGCGAGTTCCGCCGCGATCCAGCCGCCGAACGAGCATCCGACGACATCCACCTCGGCATGGCCGATCCGGTCGAGCAGATCGAGGTACAGATGCGCGATGTCGGACGGGCGGTCCATCCAGTCCGGCAGTTCGGACGCGCCCCATCCCGGGTGGGACGGGGCGATGATCCGCCGGCTTTCACCCAGCAGGCCAAGGAACGGTTCGGTGCCGCGCAACCCGCCGGCACCGTGCAGGAACAAAAGCGGCGGCCCACGACCGCCTTCCCAGATGTCGATCGACAGTCCGGCAAGGCGGGTCATGGCCATGGCGTGCTACCGGGCGGGTTCGAAGACCGGATAGCCCTCGCCGCGGTCTTCCAGCGCCGCCTCGCCCTCGGTCGGCAGGGCGACGTAGTGGTTCAGCGCCGCCTGGATGTTGTTCTCCCACACCGCGCGCGGCAGCTCGTACAGCAGTTCCACGGTATAGCCGTTGGGGTCGCGTATATACAGGCTGTGGGTCATGCCGTGTTCGACCCGGCGTTCGAACTTCACGCCGCTGCGCTGCAGGAACGCAAGCTGCTTCAGCCAGGCCTCGCGGTCCGGCAGGCTGATGGCGATGTGGCCGATGGCGCTGACCAGCGTGCCGTCAGGCCCGGGGGCCGGCAGCGAGGGCACTTCCATGAAGGCGACGTCGTGGTGGTTCAGCTTGCCGTCGTGATCGCCGCTGTAGAACTGCATGCGGCGCGCCCCGCCGGGGTCGGGGCGGTGGAACTCTCCCACCTGGGTGAATCCCAGCTTCTCGGTCCAGAACCGGTGTGTTTCGTCCAGGTTGCGGACGTTCAGGACGATGTGGTTCACGCCGGATGGCGCGACCGGGCCGCGGTCAGGGCTTGTGGCCATGGGACGTTCCTTTCCTGATTGCGATCGGACTTGCCGCATCCTGCGCCGTTTGCCGCCCGCTTGCCAATGGCGGGATGATCGTGGAGAGAAGCCGCGACCCAATGGAACAGGAAGGATGCGACCATGACCCTGATGCTGGACGGAAAATCGGCGCTGGTGACCGGCGGCGGCAACGGGATCGGCCGAGCGGCGGCGCTGGCGTTCGCGCGAGAGGGTGCGCGCGTGGCGGTGGCGGATTACGAGGAAGCCGCCGCGCAGGAAACGGTTGCGCTGATCAACCAGGCGGGTGGCCAGGCGCTCTCGCTGTCGGGCGACGTGACAGACGAGGCCAGGGTCGTCGCGATGGTGGCTGCCGTGGTGGCGGCCTATGGGCGGGTGGATTGCGCGTTCAACAATGCCGGGATCGCGCCGCACCAGGTGGATGCGACGGGCCTGCGCACGCATGAATGGTCCGAGGCGTCATTCGGGCGGATGACCGATGTGAACCTGAAAAGCGTGTGGATGTGCATGAAGCACGAGATCATCCAGATGCTGGCGCAGGGTGGCGGGACGATCGTCAATACAGCCTCGATCGCCGGGCTGATCGGCCTGAAGCGCGCCACGGGCTATGTGGCGGCCAAGCATGGCGTGGTGGGCCTGACGAAGACCGCCGCACTGGAATATGCCGAGGAGAAGATCCGCGTGAACGCGGTGTGCCCGGGCTTCATCACCACGCGCATGACCGCCCTGACACGGGAGCAGCGGAGCGACGAGATCGTCGCGAGCACGCCGCTGGCCCGGTTCGGAGAGCCGGCCGAGATCGCCGAGATGGTGGTCTGGCTGTGTTCCGACCGGGCGAGCTATGTAACGGGCGTTGCCTATGCGGTGGATGGCGGGTGGACGGCGCGATAGCCCCTTCCACCGCCACGACGCGCGGGCGAAGGCGCCCCTATTTCAGGCAACGATCCCACATCGCGAACATCTCGGTCCACACCTGCTCGGATGCCACCGGATGGTAGTCAGGCCGCGCGGCGAACTGGAAACCATGTGTCGTGCCGGGGAACACCTTGATCACGTGCTTCACGTCCGTCTTCGCCAGCGCCGCCGTCAGCGTCGGGATCACATGGTCCGGTACCGACCCGTCATGCTCGGCGAAGGCGTAGTACAGCTCTCCCTTGATCCGATCGACCAGCAGATGCGGCGAGTCCGGCTGGTCGGTCACGATCTTCACGCCATACAGCGACGCCGCCGCCACGATGCGGTGCGGGAACCTCGCCGACACGGTCGTGATGTACTGTCCGCTCATGCAATACCCTACGCATCCGACAGGGCCAGGCTTCACCTTGTCGTTGCCGTCCAGCCAGGCCAGCATGCCCGAGGTATCGTCGGTGACCAGCTCGTTCGTGATGCTGTTCATCGACGCCCGCACCACGGCCGACATCGCGTCGTTGCGCCGTGGCAGATCGAAGCGCACCGTGCCGAGCCGGTAGTACATGTCGGGCAGGATGCAGAAATAGCCATGGCGGGCGATGCGGCGGGCCATGTTCCGCAGCTCCTCCCGCGTGCCGGGCGCGTCCATGTACAGGATGATCGGCGGGTATGGCCCTCCGTCATCACGGCAGGCGACGAAACAGGGCATCTCGCCATGCTTGGTCGGAACGGAAACGTGCTGTTCGTACATGGCGGACCTCCTCGGGGTTTTGCGGGGTAGTCTTGCGCCAGGGGTCTCGCCTGTGCAACCACCTTGGACAACCACCTTGGGCAACCACCTTGGGCAACCGGTGAACGAACAGACCGACAGCGGAGGAGCCTTGATCATGCGGGATATTACTCGGATCAACCAGGTCCTGGCCCAGGCGGCGGACAGCGGGCAGGTGCCGGGCGTGGTCGCTGCGGCAGCCGATGCCGGCGGGCCGGTCTATCAGGGCGCGTTCGGGCTGCGCGCCGTCGGCGGCAGCCAGGTCATGACCAACGATACCGTCTTCCGCATCGCCTCGATGACCAAGGCGATCACCGGCATGGCGGCGATGCAGATGGTGGAACGCGGCAAGCTCGCGCTGGACCAGCCGGCGGGGGAGATCCTGCCGTTTCTCGCCAACCCGATGGTGCTGGACGGTTTCGACGACGCCGGCAAGCCCAGGCTGCGCCCGGCGCGCGGCACCGTCACGCTGCGAAACCTGCTGACTCATACGGCGGGGTTCGTCTATGATACGTGGAACCGCGACATGAAGCGGTTCGCGGACGAAACCGGCCTGCCCGCCGCGCGCACCGCCAGGCTTGCTGCCCTGTCCGCGCCGCTGGGATACGATCCCGGCACGCGCTGGGAATACGGCATCAACATCGACATGGCCGGCCGCATGGTCGAGGTCGCCAGCGGCCAGAACCTGGAAGCCTATCTGCAGGAACATGTCTGCGGCCCGTTGGGTCTGACCAGCACCAGCTTCCTTGCTCGCGCCGACCTGCGCCCGCGCCTGGCAACCGTCCATACACGCGACGCGGAAGGCAGGCTGACCCCGATCGATGCGCCCCTGCCGCCCGACAATCCCGAATTCTTCCCGGGCGGCGGCGGCCTGTTCTCGACCGCCGGCGACTATCTGCGCTTCCTGCAGGCGCTGATGAACGGCGGAGAACTGGACGGCAAGCGGGTGCTGTCCGCGGAGACCGTCGCGCTGATGGGGCAGAACAACATGGGGGAGCTGAATGTCCTGCCGATGGAGACATTCAATCCCCGCATGTCCAACCGCGTGGACCTGTTCCCCGGCATGGTGAAGAAATGGGGCCTGACGTTCCTGATCAACACACAGGATGTGCCCGGCCGGCGCAGCGCCGGCAGC
>CAYZKM010000138.1:0-9772 GCA_964478525.1 uncultured Bifidobacterium sp. | reverse complement strand
CGGGTGACCAGTTCACGGCCCGATGTCGAATTCCATCCGGACATCGTCGAGATATTGAAAGTGGCATTCGGGGCGTCGCTGGAAGATCGTTCCGGCCTTATCAGCCTTCCGGATGTCCGGTATAATCTTTTCAGCTACCAAGACCCGATTTTCAAATCGAACCGATATATTCTTTACTTGCATCCAGGTATAACGATCAGTCGAACGGCGGCGCATTTCGATGCCGCATATCGGACGATAGTCGAGGGCCGCTCGATTCTGATCCTGGTGGATCCCAAGGGTGTTCAAAACCGCGATACCTGGATGCGGACGGTGCGGACCAGCATATCGGCATCGAATGCGATGTTTCTTGATGACTTTGTGAAAGAGCGGTTCGCGGTAAACATCCTCAGGGCACGCGCGATACCGGGAGTGGTGGCACCACGGCTACGGCGGCTGGCGGACGACAAGATAATCGAAGGGTCCTTTGATTACTTCGTGCACAGCGTCACGGAAGAAGGTGGTTCATCCTCCATCATAGTGATCAAGGGTCAGGGCGGCATAGGGAAGACGACACTTTGTCGAGAATTAAGTTCAAGGATGAGTGAGCGAAAAGCTACCGACGTGGTCGTGCTCGGTGCGTATGACATCATCAAGCGCCTGGCAGATTCTCCTGAGTTGGGATCTTCTTTTACTCTGTTCAACCTGCTGCGAGCGACGCTCTCGAACAGAGAGCTTGGTGCTTTGGGAGAGCAGGAATTCGCCTGGATTTTCGATATGGGGCGCATTTCGATCGTGATCGACGGGATAGACGAGATCGTGCCGCGCCTTCGACCTCGCGCATTCTCGGCCTTCTTTGAAAGCATCGAGAAGTACTCTAACTATCTCCGTCGGGGGAAGATCATTCTGACCTGCCGGGATGGTTCGTTCATCGTGCCGCGAATTGGCGTACCTCATGATGAATATGACATACTGCCTTTTGACGAACAGCAGATAGAAGAATATATTGCCATCCGCTTCCCCAAAATCGCCTCTCTCCAGGACGGCGCCAATCAGTTCCTGTCGGAGTTGCGCCCGTACATGCCCGACATTCTGCCATTCGTTTTGCGCGTTGTATGCGACTCGGTAGAAGATGCGCGACAGATTTCCAGCCTGGCGACATCCCTGGTCTCTGACATACTCGACATAACCAAGAAGTTCGATTATGTGGTCTATAAAGTCTGTGAGCGGGAAGAGGCAAAATACAAATATTCAAGATTCCTTGGTAGCCAGAACCCGGTCGACGTACAGTGCGGATTTTTTCTCAAACTGGCGTCGCACTACCATGGTTCATGCGGTAGAGATCAGATAAAAGGCTATTTTTCTGGATACAGCTCCGATGCCGACGAAAGTGCGGTAAATCCGTTTTTCAGCCACCCGCTGCTCCACTCCCCCCATCACGTACGCTTTTCCGACGATGTCGTATCGGAATTCTTCCTTTGCAAATTCCTGGTGCGTGTTCTTCAAGGGAAAGCTGCATCCTCGGTTACCGAGTTGTCCGATATCGCCGACAAGGCGCAGTTGGATTCGCAATTTCTGGCAGACGTGGCCGCACATTTTGGCCATCTGACCCCGGACTTGCTGCTGAGGATCGACGAACTGATCGGGGAGGCACGAACCATATTCCTTGAACGTAGCCAGCCTGAGGAATATTTCCGGCACGCTTCCGCTTTCTTCAATCTCGGACTGCAGATCATCCAACATGACAGAGCCTCATATGACCTTGTCAGTCAAGTCAGCGCGTACGCCGCGGTTCTATTCCGCACGAATGCCGGCGTGATGCAACACGTACCTTTCCACAATATTCCCGCACAATCTCCAATCGTTTTTGATTTTTCTTCATTGATATTTGAAAAAGCAAGTGTCCTAAACTATGAAGGATTCGCAAGATGCAAATTTTCTGTCGACACCATTTTCAGGTCATCACGAATCCGGACCGGTATGCCGGCCAGGCAGGAAGACCTTAGCGTCGACCCCGTGCAGCCGGACACCCTGCCTGCAGAAGACATGGGCGTACCGACCGGCCAGAACTTCGTCAACTGCCAAATTGACCCGATATTTCTGCGTTCAATCGTTCATACCACCGCGGGAGATACCGCTACGCCGGAAGATGCGATCCGCCATCTTGAATCGTTCCTTCAACCTTTCCGCCGTGACAATTCGTTCGCCGGGAAAATCGGCCTGCTTGAACTGGAAGCCTCCTTCACTCTTCTGAGCAGACTCGATTTCGGCCACACGATAGAGATATGTTGTCGCAATGGCCTGCTGGAGCAGGATGGCCAATTCGCATGGATCGCGATCAAGCAGGTCGATAACGTAGAAGCATTCGTCACCGAGCGCATCCACAGGGGTATAATCGAAAAGACGATAATATCACTTCTGGAAGAGATGCGCACGACATGAAATATCCTTGCGCCCTATCGCTGTGTTCAGAAGACATTCCCTATGCCCGATCACTATCCGGCGCCTTGTCGCAGGCCGGCGTCTTCCATTTCTACTATGAAGTGCAGCCAATGGATCAAGGCTATATGCTGAACCAGCACGCCGATATCTACACATCGGCATGGTCTCGTGTCTATATGCTGCGCACCATGACGTTTTCCCGTACCTACCCATCATTTGAGTTAGAATGCGGCCGTGATCGCGAAAACAATATCGTTCTTCCGCTTGATCGGGACGTACGGTTGCATCTGCCAAATGATTACATATACACGCTCGACCCCGGATGGCACTGGGTCGACCCCGATATGACAACATCCCTCCACGACGTTGTCGATCGGGTCGTGTCCGCCATCCGGCAACCCTGCTGACCGGGTGTGTCGTTGAAGCGAACGGCCGCGACCCTGCGGGCAATATCGCTGACCGAACATGCCATATCCCGCCCCCGGTCCCTTCAACAAGCCCGCCCGCCCCGAACGCCCCCTCAGTAGCCGGCCGAGCGGTCGACCACCTCCTTCAGCGGCTTGCCGTCCAGGAAGCGGGCGAGATTGTCCACGAACAGGCGCGCGACGATGCGGTCCCGCTGCGGGTGCGGCCCGCCGATATGGGGCAGGACGATGATGCCCTCGGCGCCCCAGAACGGGTGGTCGGATGGCAGCGGTTCCTGGCGGAACACGTCCAGCACCGCGCCGGCGATCGTCTTCTGCCCCGCCGCGGCGATCAGGTCGGCATCCTTGATCAGGTGCCCACGACCGAAATTCAGCAGCCAGGCTGTGGGTTTCATCAGCGCCAGGCGGCGTGCGTCGATGAAGTTCTCGGTCTCTGGCGTCGCCGGCAGCAGCAGCAGCAGGAAGTCGGACTGGCGGATGACGTCGTCGGTGCCGTCGGGCGGCAGCACCTGCTCGACATGGTCCATCGGCTGCGGGCGGCGCTTGGTGCCGATGACGCGCATGCCCAGCGCGGCGGCGATGCGCGCCACCTCCTGCCCGACGGCGCCGAGGCCGAGGATGCCCAGGGTCTTGCCGTTCAGCGGTTGGGCGACGCTTTGCACCCATTTGGCGGATTTCTGGTTTTCCACGGCGCGGGCATAGGGTTTCGCGACATGGAAGATGGCGCCGATGATGTTTTCCGGCATGGATTCCCGGTGCGTGCCGCGCGCGCAGGTCAGGGTCAGGCCGGGCGGCAGGTCGGGCAGCGCGAGCCAGCCCTCCACACCGGCGGTCATGGCCTGTGCCCAGCGCAGCTTGGGCATGGTGGGCAGCAGGCCGGGCGGGACACCGACGACCATCATCGCCTCGGTACGTGCGAGTTGCTCGGCCGAGGGCTTTTCCTTGCGCGGCAGGCAGTCGATGGCGACGCGGTCGGCAAGACCGGCGGCGGTGACGGCGTCGAGATAGGCGGCGGTGGAATCGGTCCACAGCAGGACATGGGCGCGGTTGGTCACGTGGATGGCTCCTCGGGATTTTGGCCGGGAGGGTAGCGTGTGCGGGGAGGTGTGGCTATGGCGGGTGCCGGTTCTGCACCGGTTCACCGCCCCCGCCGCCGTCCCGTCTCCGGCATCGCCCACGCCACCAGCGCCAGCCCCGCCAGCCCGGCCCCGGCCAGCACCCAGTACGCCGCCACCCGCCCGGCCCCATCGGCGACCCAGCCACCCAGCGTCGTGCTGATCGCCGTCCCCAGCCCGCCCGCCAGGCCCAGCAGGCTCAGCAGCAGCGTGTAGTATCCGGTCCGCCGGGTCAGGTCCGCCGCCACCAGGGGCATCATCACGCCGACCGCGCCGCCGCCGGCGCCCTCCAGCACCTGCACCGGCACCTGCCCCAGCGGGTTGCGTACCACCGCGAACAGCGCCGCCCGCAGCGGCACCGTCGCGAACGCCCCCAGCAGCACCACGCGCCGTCCATACTGTTGTGCCCACCGCCCGATCGCCGGCGCCAGCCAGGCCGCCACCGCCTGCGGCACGATCAGGAACGCCGCGATCACCAGCCCGGCCCGCGCGCCCGCCCGCCCCGTCACCTCCACCGCCGCCAGCTGCACCACCGCGATGCTGCCCGTCTGGAACAGCGCCAGACTGGCCGCGAACACCAGCACCCGCCGGTCGCGCAGCATCGCGAACGGGGCCAGCAGCCCGGTCCGCTTCTCCTCCTCCTGGTCGGCGATCTCGTTGCGGTGCGCGGGGCCGATCCGCGCGACGGCGACCACGGCCGGGATGACCAGCGCGGCGGCGATCGGAAACACCGCCCGCCATCCGCCCCAGGCGGTGCATACGCCCATGATCCCGGCGCCGAGCCCCGCCCCGATCGAGCCGTAGCGGGAATTGCGGCCCAGCCGCTCCCCCAGCCCATCCCGCCCGGTCAGCGCCAGGCTGACGGCGGCGATGGCCGGGCCGGTCAGGCTGCCCGACAGCGCCTGCAGCACCAGCGCCAGCGCCACCGGCCCCGGGCGGGGAAACAGCGCCAGCAGCACCGGCACCAGGCCCGAGACCGCCACCGCCACCATCAGCAGATGGCGCCGGTGCCGCCCGGCCGCGTCCACCAGCAGCCCGCCGGGCACGGCCGCCAGCACCGAGGCGATGGTCCCCACCGTCAGCACCAGGCCGATCTGCGTCTGCGTCCAGGCCTGCCGCGTCAGGTACACCGGCACGAACGCGCCATAGGCCGCGCCCGAGGTCACCAGCAGCAGGTTCAGCCAGTCCATCGCGCGGTCACGGATGGGGTCGGCCATCGTCACCGGCTCGCGCGGCCCAGCAGGATCTCGGCCCCCTCGACGCCGCGGAATTCCGCGGCCGCGGCCACCGCCTCCAGGGGCAATGCGACGCGGACATGCAGTTCCCCGGCCTCAGCCACGAAGCGCAGCAGCGCCCAGCCCACCGCGACCCGCTTCGTGCCCACGCCCATGAAGCCGCCGACATCGACGATGCCGGCCAGCGGGGCGCCGGCGGCATCGACCAGCACATCCACCAGCTGGCCCACCGCCTCGCCCTGCGGATCGGTCACCGGGCGGCCCAGGATGGTGCCCAGCGCGCCACCGGCCGAACCGGCCTGGACCGAGGTGGCCAGCGCCAGCAGGATACCCGCCGCCAGGATACGGGTCGCGGCCCGCATCGGCGGCAGGCTACAGCAGCATCACGCCGGGGATGCGGGTGTGGTCGACCACCTGCTTCACGCCCGGGGTATTCTCGGCCGCCACGATCACCGCCTTGCGGTCGGACTCCGATGCCATCGTGCCCCAGATGTGCACGACGCCCGCCTCCACCACCAGGTTGCACTGCACCAGCAACGGTCCCCAGGACTGCTTGCGGATCTCGGCATGCAGGGCATCGTGGATCTGGCGATCGTCGGCCCGCGCGGCCGCCGGCGGCGGATCCAGCCGGCTGGCCAGGGCCTGCAGCAGGTTCGCTCGGCTGACGATGCCGACCAGCTTGCCGCCCTGCACCACGGGCACGCGCTTGATGCCCCTGGTTTCCAGCACGCGGGCGATCTCGGCGATCGGCGCGTCGAACGCCACGGTGACCACGCCTTCCGTCATGATCTCGCTCGCCTTGCGCGCATGGCTGCGGACATAGTCGGCGGCCAGGGTCTGGGTCGGGGTGAAGATCTCCAGCCAGCGCGACCGCTTGGCCTCGGTGCCCGTCTCGGCCCGGCGCAGCAGATCGCCCTCGGATATGATGCCCACCACGGCCCCGTCGCGCACCACCGGCACCGCGCTGATCCGGTGCTTCAGCATCGCCGCGACGATGTCGGACACATCCGTGTCGGGGCCGACGGTGACCACCTCGCGGGTCATGATGTCGAATGCAATCATCTGCCTCTCCCCATATGGACGCAGCCGGACCGCGATCCGGCGCCGGCTGCCACCGTTGATTCTTGGCATGGGGCATCCGGGCGTCATTGATGTCAATCAACGCTGCCGGTTCACCGGGGCCGCCCTGTCCGGGCGGGTTCCCGCGCGCGGCATGTCGCGCCCGGTCGGCCATCTGGGCCAGCGACGCGAAAGACGGTTCCGGTGACGTCGGATCCGGGGGCCCGGGCCGATGGCACGGGAAACCAATATGTGCAGCTACTTTTGTATTTTGATCTGAGTCAATGATTTCTTTCGTAATGTTACTATTATTTCACCGATACCCAATCGGGAGGTGAAAATGACGCACACCATCAAATCGGCTTCGTGGCTTGTCGTTCCCGCGCTGGCGGCCGGCTTGGCTCTGACGCCGTCCCGTGCCGACGCCGCGCTCATAGATCTGCAGTTCCAGAATGCGTTTTATCCAGGACCACCCGCGGCCGTCCCGTATACCGGCGCTGCAGTTCTGGGGGCGGCGGGGGATATCTGGAACCAGATCAACAACACGTCCTGCCCCGGGGCGTGCAGCATGACCAATGTTCCGCTGGTCGACACGCAAGGCAACGCAACCAGCGGGCTGCTGAGCTTCAGCAATGCGGTGTTTGCATCGATGAGAGCGATAG
Source organism: uncultured Bifidobacterium sp. (assembly GCA_964478525.1). Taxonomy (GTDB): domain Bacteria; phylum Pseudomonadota; class Alphaproteobacteria; order Acetobacterales; family Acetobacteraceae; genus Rhodopila. The sequence goes on along the minus strand of CAYZKM010000138.1, from coordinate 2,855 downwards.
GCGGCGTGTTCACCGGCACGCCCTACCAGGCCCTGATGTCCGACTCGATCTATAGCAATCCCGGCTACGCACCGCCGCCGGCCGTGATTTCCATAGCCGGACTCGTTGCCGGTGAAACGTACGATGTCGTTCTCTATTCGGCGGCCACGAACCGGACATCGACACCCGAGTTCAAGACGCAATTCACGATCGACGGAACGACCCAGGTCCTGACGTCAGGCAATTCCACGACGTTCGTTGCCGGGGAGAACTACGCGGACTTCGCCGCGGTCGTGGCTGACCCGACCGGCACGATCACGATCAACATGGCCGGCCTGACGGCAGGGTATGGCGCCCCGCTCGGCTATCTGAACGCGATTCAGATCGAGGGCGGCCCGATCCCGGAACCTGGCTCCCTGGGCATCCTCGGGCTTGCCTCGGCGTGGCTTGCCCTGCGCCGGGGCCGCCGCACCCCCGGCCCCGCCTGACGCCGCCTGACCCGGCGCACCACTGCGTCCATCACCCCGGCGCGCCCATGACACGGCGCGCCGGCCCGTGCGATACCTGATCCGCCCGGCCCCGCCGGTGCCAGGCGAACGGGATGACGATGGACGACGCACTGCCAGCCGAGTTTGCACTGATCGCGCGGCATTTCCGGCCCCTCGCGGGCCCCGGCGCGCTCGATCTGCGCGACGACGCGGCGGTGCTGGCGCCACCCCCGGGGCGGGAGCTGGTGCTGACCGCCGATGCCATGGTTGGCGGCGTGCATTTCCTGCCCGACGACCCGCCCGACCTGATCGGGCAGAAGCTGCTGCGGGTGAACCTGTCGGACCTGGCCGCCAAGGGCGCCACGCCGCTGGGCTATCTGATGACCGTGTCCTGCCCGCGCGGCACGCCGGATGCCTGGTATGCCGGCTTCGCCGCCGGTCTGGCGCGGGACCAGCAGACCTATGGCGTCACGCTGCTGGGCGGCGATACCACGTCCACCCCCGGCCCGATTTCCCTGTCGCTGACCATCATCGGCACCGTCGCACCCGGCCAGGCCGTGCACCGCTTCGGCGCGCAGCCGGGCGATGGCATCTGGGTTACCGGCACCATCGGCGACGGTGCCCTCGGCCTGCAGGTCGCGCTTGGCCGCATTGTCGACACCAGCGGCTTCCTGCTGGATCGCTACCGCCTGCCGCGCCCGCGCGTCGGGCTGGCCATCTGCGGCATCGCCACCGCCGGCATGGATGTCTCCGACGGCCTGGTGCAGGACCTCGGGCATATCTGCCGAGCAAGCGGGGTGATGGCGGAGATCGAGGTGAAGGCGGTGCCGCTGTCGATGCCGGCGCGCGCGGCAGGCCCGGCCTGGCTGGAAACCTGCCTGACCGGCGGGGATGACTATGAACTGCTGCTGGCCGTTCCGCCGGCGCATGAAAAGGCGCTCAGCGCGGCCGCCCACGCCGCCGGCATCCCTGTCACCCGGATCGGTGCCTTCCATTCCGGCGAGCCCCGGGTCATGGTGCGAGGCCCCGGCGGCGAGACCCTGGATGTGAAAAAGGGCGGCTGGAGCCATTTCTGACCACCGGGCCGAGGGAAACGTCCGCCGATGAACAAGAACGTTTGGCTGCTTTTCTCGTGCCAGGCGATGCTGCACGCGGTGATGGCCGGCCAGACCATCATGGCGTCCCTGACCGGCTACCGGCTGTCGGGATCGGCGCTGAACACGCTGCCGATGGCGATCCAGATGGTGTCGGTGATGTGCTCGTCCATCGTCGCGAGCTGGGCGTTCAGCAATTTCGGCCGCAAGAAGGGCTTCTGGCTGGCCTGCGCGATCATGTTCTCGGGCAGCCTGACCTTCGCCGCCGGCGTCTATTTCGGCAACTTCAACCTGTATTGCCTGGGCGCGATCCCCGCCGGCATCGGGTTCGGCATGTCGCACCATCTGCGCTTCGCCGCCGCCGAGGTGGCGGCACCGGAAGCGCGGGCGCGGGCGATCTCGCTGGTGATGGCCGGCGGCGTGCTGTCGGCGATCGTCGGGCCCGAGATGGTCAAGCGCACCCACGACCTGATCCCGGATTTCGAGTTCCTGGCGACCTATCTGTATCTGCCGATCCTGCCGGTGATCGCCGCGGTGCTGCTGTACAACACCCAATTGCCGCCCGCCCCGCCGAAAAGCGAGGGCGAGGCCGTGCCGTTCCGCGACATCATCAGCCGGCCCAACTTCGTGACCGCTGTCGTCGCCTCGCTGGTCGGGTACGGCACGATGAACCTGCTGATGGCATCGACCCCGCTGCAGATGATGCTGTGCGGCTTCGGCGTCGCGGCCAGCGCCGACGTGATCCGCGCGCACTCCGTGTCGATGTACGCGCCGGGATTCGTGACCGGGCGGCTGATCCAGAAATTCGGCATCCACCAGATCATCCTGGCCGGTGCGGCCCTGACCACGTCGGCGGTGGTGACGAACCTGTATTTCCCGCCGTATTTCTGGACCTTCTTCGTGGCCCTGGCGGTGCTGGGCATCGGCTGGAACTTCATGTTCGTCGGCGGCACCACGATGCTGACCACCGCCTATGCCCCGCGGGAGCGGGTGAAGATCCAGGCCACGCATGATTTCATCGTCTTCGCCAACGTCGCCGCCACCGCCCTGACCTCGGGCGTGATCGAGGCGGTGTGGGGCTGGACCGCGCTGAACCTGACCGTGCTGCCGCCGGTGATCATCGCGACGACCGTGGTCACCTGGCACTGGATCGCCAAGAGGCCGCGCGTCGCGGCGGCCTGAAGCCGAACGGAGGAACCATGTCCCAGACCGCCCCCACCCTCGCGCTGTATGCCAGCGTCGGGCCGGAGCTGATCCATTACGATGTCGATGTGGACGCCGCGACGCTGACGCA
>CAYZKM010000137.1:0-9857 GCA_964478525.1 uncultured Bifidobacterium sp. | reverse complement strand
TGGTCTTCTGCTCCTCGTTCGCGACCGCGATCAGCATGTGCAGGTTCGGACTGTCGGGCGGGAAGGTGAACGGCACGCAGGTGCGGCCCTGTTCCTCATACACGCCGATCAGCGCGGAGTAGGGCAGGTTGGCTCCGCCATAGGCTTCCGGCACATCCAGGCCCCACAGCCCGAGTTCCTTGCAGGTGGCGAGGATCTTCGTCTCCTCCTCGGCCGTCAGACCGGATTTCTGGCCCGACATTTCCCGGGCGAGCACCGCCTTCTCCAGCGGGATCAGGTCGCGGTCGACGAATTTCGCCACCAGCTCCTGCAGCATGCGGTGTTCTTCGGGCAGTTCGAACATCGGGTCGGTTCCTTTATGGATGCGTTTGATACGTGTTTACCCCGGCCAGCGCGCCGAGGGTATCCAGCCGGTGGGCATAGGTGTGCTGTGCCAGGACCCGCCGCCGCCCCGCCGCCCCGATCGCCGCCGCGCGCGCCGGATCGGCCCGCAGTCCGGCGTACAACGCGTTCAGCTCATCCACGTCCTGGTAGACCAGCATCTCGGTTCCCGGATCGAAGCTGTGCGGGATGTCGGGCTGCGCGTCGGTGATCACCGGCGTGCCCTGGATATACGGCGCGAAATGGCGCTGGTTCAGCCCGTTGATCACATAGACGCCGTGGCGGATGTTCAGCACGCCCATATGCGTCGCATAGAGGCGGGTCAGCTCCTCGGCCATGATGCGGCGCGCGTCGATCCGGTGATGCGCCAGCGCCGTGTCGCCCTGCCAGCCCGGCCCGAAGATCGTCACCGGATCACGCATCGCTGCCAGCACCGCTCGGCGGTTGTCGGTGGGGGCGGCGACGAAAACCAGCGCCCCGGTCCGCTGTGCCACGGCCCGCGTGCCCGGGACGCGGGTGGCGCCCAGGGGGACGAACGCCGCCTGCGCGCGAAACCCGTACTGGTGATGCAGCGCCAGCATGCCGGTGTCGGTGTAGGCGACCAGGTCGAACAGGTCGGCGATGACGCGATGATGTGCGGTGAACGCATCCCCGATCCAGGCGACCAGCGGCGGGCGGTCGCGGGCGGCGGATAGCGGCTGGAACAGCGCCGGCGGAAACTGGTCCAGCGCGCCGACGGCCAGGATCAGCGCCGGCTGCAGCCGCCGCATCCGCCGCACGACATGGGCCGCGAGCGGGGCGCCGATGGCGGGCGACAGCAAGCCGCGCTCCAGCGATTTGCTGAGCCAGGGGTTGCGGGTCGGCACGATGGTGACGGCATGGCCGGACAAGCGCAGATCGGAGGCGACGTCTTCGGTCCAGTGCGTGATGCCGCCCGTCTTGCCGAGGAGGAGGAGATTCATTGCGCGTCTGTGCCCGCATGGCGGCGGGGGTGCAAGGTGGGGCGGCGGCGCGCCGCCCGCCATCGCTTATGTCTTCATCATCAGCAGCGCATCCGCCACCGTCAGCCCGGACCCGTCCGCGTGCAGGATCACCGGGTTCAGCTCGAACTCCCGCACCTGGTCCTTCAGCGTCAGCGCCGCGCGTGACAATGCCGCCACCAGCCGTGCCGCCGGAGCCAGGTCGATCGCGGGGGCGCCACGGAAGCCGGTCAGCAGTTTCGCCGATTTCAGCGACAGGATCATGCGGGTGGCCTCGGCCTCGCTGACCGGGGCCGGGCTGTGGGCCACGTCGCCGAACAGCTCCACCGTCACGCCGCCATAGCCGACCATGATGATCGGCCCGAAGGTCGGGTCGTTGACCATGCCGATCACCAGCTCGTGCCCCTTGGGCGCCATCTTCTGCACCAGCACGCCATCGATCGTCGCGCCGGGCGCATGGCGTCCGACATCCGCCAGCATCGCCGTATAGGCAGTGCGCACGGCATCGGCATCCGCCAGGCCCAGGCGCACGCCGCCGGCCTCGGTCTTGTGCGGCAAATCCGATGACTGCACCTTCAGCGCGACGGGGAAGCCCACGACGGCGGCGGCCGCGGCGGCTTCGTCGGCGGTCCTCGCCAGGCGTTCCCGTCCCTCGGGCAGCCAGGCGGCCAGCACCTGCTTGGCCAGATGTTCCGGCACCACCGGCGGCAGCCCCGGGTACAGCGCGCCCGATACCGGTTCGAACCGTTCCGGCAGGTCGCGTTCCAGGTTCTCGGCATAGCGTGCCAGCTTGCCCATCGCGACGCCGACATTGCGCAGGTCGCTGTGCAGGAACAGCCCGCACCGCGCCGCCTGGTCGCGGCCGAACGTCGATGGCAGCGTGTATGTCCAGACAGTCACCGGCTTGCCGCAGGTTTCCGCCACCGCGCGGATGCGGTCGGAATCGAGCGAAACCCGTGTCTCGCTGGTCAGCGAACTGATCAGCACGATCATGTCGATCTCGTCGGACCGGGCGAGTGTTTCCAGCGCGGTCATCATCGCCGGGCGCGTGTTCGCCCCTTGCGCGGTGACATCGACCGGATTGCCGGATGCGCCATAGGACGGCATCACCGCCCGCAGCCCCGCCTGCAACCCCACCGACAGGGCGGGCACGACCAGCCCGTGCATCGACATCGTGTCCGCCATCCACGCCCCGCCGCCGCCCGATGGCGTGACGATGCCCACGCGCCGCCCGCGCGGCAGCGGGCAGGTCAGCACAACGCCGGCGATGGCGACGGCTTCGTCGGCATCCTCCGCCTCGATCACGCCGTACCGCTCGAACACCGCGTGATAGGCGGCATAGGACCCCGACAGCGACGCCGTGTGCGATGCCGCCGCCCGCGTGCCGGCATCGGTGCGCCCGACCTTGATGGCGATGACGGGCTTCCTCAGCCGGTGTGCCTTCTCAAGCGCGGTGATGAAGCGGGGTCCGTTGCGGATCGCCTCGCAGAACAGCATCACCGCGCCGGTGTGTTCGTCTTCGACCATATAGTCCAGGAAGTCCGCCATGTTCAGGTCGGCTTCGTTGCCGGTCGAAATGACGTACGAGAACCCGAGCCCGGCCGCCTTGCCGCGGTTGAACAGCGCGAAGCCGATGCCGCCCGATTGCGCGATCACGCCGATCCGCTTCGGCGAGACCAGCACTGCAGAACCGTCATCCTTGGTCTCGACGGTCGGGCTGAAGGTGGTGGCGACGCGGCCGAGCGCGTTGTAGTAGCCTTCGCAGTTGGGGCCGGCGGCGCGGATGCCGTATTGGCGGGTGACGTCGATCAGGTCCTGCTGCATGTCGCCGGCCGATCCGCCTTCCTCGGCGAAACCCGATGAAATGATCAGCGTGTTCTTCACCCCGGCCCTGGCGCATTCGGCCACCGCCGCGGCGACGCCGGCGGCGGGGATGGCCACCAGGGCCAGGTCCACCGGCCCGCCGACCGCGCCGATGGACGGGAAGCAGGCCAGGCCGTCGATGTCCTGGTACGACGGGTTGATCGGCAGGATGCGGCCGGGGAACCCGTTCTCTCGCAATTGGTGCAGCAGGCGGCCGCGGATGCGGGTGCGGTCGGGTGATGCGCCAAGCACCGCGATCGATTCCGGCCAGAAGAAACTTTGCAGTTCGTGCGCCATGGTTCCGCTCAGTCCTTTCCCGCCCGTGGCCCGGTGGGCACGTCGCGCCATGCCACGCCTTTGTCGACGCGCGCATCCTGCGGCAGGCCGAGCACGCGTTCGGCGATGATGTTCTTCATGATTTCGTCGGTGCCGCCGGCAAGTCGAAGGGCCGGAGAGTACAGCAGTGCTTCCTCGAAGATGCCCGCGACCGGCATCTGGTTGCCCATCACGGGCCCGGCCATGCCGATCATGTCCAGGCCGTATGACAGGATGTCTTGCAGCTTGTTCGCCGCCACCACCTTGATGATCGACGATTCAGGGCCCGGCGTCTGCCCGCGCGACAGCGCTGTCATGCCGCGGAACTTGGTGTATTTCAGACCCTGGGAGCGGACATAGAATTCCGCCAGCTTTTCCTGCACCGCGACATTGTCGATCGCCGGCCCGTCTTCCAACTCGACAGCCTCGGCCAGGCGGAACAACTCGGCCACGTCAGGACCGGGCGCGTCGCGCATGCCGTGCCGTTCGTTCATCAGCGTGGTCAGCGCCACTTTCCATCCCGCGCCGACGGGTCCGACCCGGCGGCTGTCGGGGATGCGGACATTGGTGAAGAACACCTCGTTGAAGTGCGACGATCCAGACACCTGCTTGATCGGGCGGATCTCGATGCCCGGCGTCTTCATGTCCAGGATGAAGAAACTCAGGCCGGCATGCTTCACCACATCGGGATCGGTGCGCGCGACCAGGATGCCGAAATCGCTGTAATGGGCGCCCGAGTTCCAGATCTTCTGCCCGTTCACTACCCAGTCGTCGCCGTCCTTCTGGGCTCGGGTACGCAACGCCGCCAGGTCCGATCCGCCGCCCGGTTCGCTGAACAACTGGCACCACACCAGCTCGCCCCGCATCGTCGGCTTGACGAATTGTTCCCGCTGTTCGGCGGTACCCCAGGTGCAGATGGTGGGCATCGACAGCCCGATACCGATGCCGAACAGCCCAGTCAGGACGTCGTATTTCGCCTCTTCCTGGTTGTAGATCACGTATTCGATCTGTGAGCCGCCCTGGCCGCCCCACTCCCTGGGCCAGTGGATGCCGACGAAGCCGGCATCGTATTTGCGGCGCTGGAAATCCTTGGCACGCGCCATCGCGCCCGGCGCATCCTGGCCGCGGCGATAGCCTTCGACCTCTCCGGGTTTGCGCCTGGTGGCATTGGCATCCAGGAAGGCGCGCGCCCGGGCGCGGAAGGCGGCTTCTTCGGGTGAGTCTTCGAAGTCCATGATCGCGTCTCCCTCTCAGGCCGCTTGCAGGTCGGTGTTGCGGGCGCGCAGTTCCCTGACCAGGCGCAGCTTCCACTCGCGCGCCCCGCCCAACGCGAGGCCCAGCAGCTTGGCGCGCCGGTAGTACAGGTGGCAGTCCATCTGCCAGGTGAAGCCCATCCCGCCATGGGTCTGGATGTTTTCCTTGGTGACGAACCAGCCGGCCTCGGTGGCGGCGATGCGCGCGACGGACGCGGCGATGGGCAGTTCGGCGGCCTGGGTATGCACCGCCCAGGCGCCATAGAACGCGTTCGACCGTGCCATCTGCACTTGTATATACATGTCGGCGATCTTGTGCTTGATCCCCTGGAAGGATCCGATCGGCCGGCCGAAGGCGTAACGTTCCTTGGCATAGGCGTTCGCCATGTCCAGCGCCGCCTCGGCCCCGCCCACCTGCTCGAACGCCATCGGCACGGCGGCATAGTCCAGCAGCGTGCGCACCGAATCGGCACCCAGGCTGCTCGGCAGAGCCTCGGCCGCGGCACCGGTGAACGTCAGCCTGGCATGGGATCGTGTCGGGTCGATCGTCGTGACGGTCTCGGCCGCGACACCGCCGCCCTTCAGGTCCACCAGGTACAGGAACGGCGCCGAGGCATTGCCGCCATTGGCCACCACCACCGCGAAATCGGCGATGTCCCCGTCCGGCACGGCCAGTTTCACGCCCGACAGTTTCCCGCCGGCGACCGATGTGGCCAGCCTGGCGGCGTCCGCCGGGCCCGGTCGTTCCGCCATCGCGAAGGTACCGATCAGGGCGCCGGCGGCCAGTTGCGGCAGATAGGCTTTCTTCTGGGCGTCCGAACCGAACAGCAGGATCGCCTCGCTGGCCAGATACACCGACGACGAAAATGGCACAGGCGCAACCGCCCGGCCCAGCTCTTCCGCCAGCACACAGACGGCCAGGCGGCCAAGGCCGACACCGCCGTACTCCTCGGGGATCGCTGCGCCGGTCCAGCCCATCTCGGCGATGGCCTGCCACAGGGCGCGATCATACGGTTCGGGCCCGTCCAGGATCGCGCGCGGCACGGCCGGTGGGCAGCGATCGGTCAGGAAGCGGCGTGCTTCATCCCGCAGCTGATTCAGTTCGTCGGAAAAATCGAAATTCATTGCCTCGGTTCCTCCCATCCAGCGTCAGGTCTTCACCAGCGGACAGTCCGATTCCGCCAGCGGACGGAATCCGTTCGCGGCGGGAATGTCGCGCACCACTTTCAGCAGGTCCCACTCGTTCTTCGATTCCGCTGCGGTCTTTGCCTCGAACAGATAGCGTTCGAACACCATCTTGCCGTCGGCGCGGATGGTGCCGTTCTTGGCGAACACGTCGTTCACCGGGGTTGCGCGCATCGCCTTCATCACGGTTGGCGCGTCATCGGTGCCCGCCTTGGCGATGGCGCCCAGATAGTGCAGCACCGCCGAATAGATTGCCGCATGCGTGTCGTTCGGGATCCGTCCGGTGGCGGCCTGGTACCGCCTGGCCCAGGCGCGGGTTTCATCGGTCTGGTCCCAGTACCAGGAATTGGTGAACTGCAGCCCGCCCGCGGTCGCCGGACCCAGCGCGTGCACATCGCTCAGGAACATCAGCGGCGTCACGAAGGTCTGTTTCGCCGGCAATGCGAACTCGATCGCCTGCTTGTAGGCGTTGGTGGTGTCGGTGCCGGCATTGCACATCACCACCACCTTGGCGCCGGACGCCTGCGCGGCCAGCAGATAGGACGCGAAGTCCGACGTCCCCAGCGGATGGCGCGCCGTGCCCAGGACCTTGCCGTTGCCGGTCTTGACCGCGGCCAGGGCGTCGGCGGCCAGGATGTCGCCGAAGGTGTAGTCCGCGACCAGGAAGAAGAAGGTATCCTTGCCCTGTTGCAGCATCGCGCGGATCAGCGGCGCCGTCGCGGCATAGGTGTCGTGCGCCCAGTGGACCGACAGCGGCGAGCATGCCTTTCCCGTCAGGACGGTTGTGCCGACCGATGTATACATCGCGATCCGGTTGAACTGCGCCAGCAGCGGCTGCACGCCCAGCGCGACCGATGTGTTGGCGAAATCGGCGACCATTGCGACGTTGCCGGGACCGAACCATTCCCGCACGATCGCAAGCCCGGTATCCGCCTTGTTCAGATGGTCGGCGATCACCAGCTCCACCGGACGATCCAGCACGCTGGCACCGAAATCGGCGATCGCCATGCGGGCGGCGGTTGCCGAACCCGGGCCGCTGACGGCGGCATAGGGGCCGTTCATGTCGTTGATCACGCCGATCTTCAGCGGCGTCGCGGCGCGGGCACGCCGCGCGAAACCCGTTGCCGCCAGTGCCGCCCCGCCCGCCAGCATATCCCGGCGGCTCGCCCGCATCGTCTCGGTCATTCGTCGTTTCCATCCCGCATGTTGGTTGCTTCTACCCCAGCCCATCCAGGAACGCGCCCATCGCCGCGTTGAACGCTGCCGGCTGGTGCAGGTTCGCCGCATGGCCGGCACCGGGGACGATCACCTTGCGCGCGCCGGGGATTTTCGCGGCCATGTAGTCGGTGGCGGCCAGGAACGGCGTGTCGTCCGCCCCCGCCAGCACCAGCGTCGGCACGGCGATCGACGGCAATGCGTTGATCACGCCGGCGGTTTCCTGTGCAAGCATCCCGCGCGCCGCGCGCGCCAGGCCCAGCGCGTTGCGGTGCTGGGCCTGGCGCACCTCGTCACTGCCGCCGAGCGCGGCGAACCCCCTGGCTTCCAGATCGTCGCCGCGGGCGCGGGCGCGCAGGTTCCAGGCCTCGCGTGCCTCGTCCTTCTTGAAACCCGGCCCGGTGTCGAACAGCATCAGTGCCTGGCACATGCCGGGATGGCGCAGATGGAAGGCTGCGGTCATGTAGCCACCCAGCGACAGCCCGCCGATCACGGCCCGGGTCTCGCCCACGGCGTCCAGGATCGCCTTCATGTCGGCGACCGTTGCGGCCTCGGAGTATTCGCCCGGGTCGTCGGGGTAGGCGCTTTGACCGTGGCCGCGCATGTCCCAGACGATGATCCTGTAGCGGTCCCTGAAGGCGGCGATCTGCCCATCCCACATGCGGCATGTGGCGCTGTAGCCGTGGCTGAGCAGCACCGCCGGGCCGCTGCCGTGCACCTCGTAGTGAATACCGACCCCGTTGCTGTCCAGGCGTGCCATGGTTCCCTCCTGTGCCTGTCGTGCCCGTGCCTGTCGTGCCCGTGCTTGCCCTGCATTGTCCATCCGGACGCTTGCCAATAAGCTGGCACGCAGCGACACAGCGCGCAAAGCCACCAGGGCAGGGAACCGACGATGCAACACGACAGCTACGAACATATCGCCGTGAGCGAGCAGGGCATGATCGCCACGATCGAGGTCCGCCGCGGCCCCAACAACTTCGTCGACACCGACATGGTGGGTGAGATCGCGGACGCGCTGGAAGTGTATGACCGCACCACCGCGGTCCGCGCGATCGTGCTGTGCGCCGAGGGCAAGCATTTCTGCGCCGGTGCCGATTTCGGCAGCCGTGGCGCCGACGGCGTGGCCAAGGCGACCAAGCGCGGCCGGCATCTGTACAAGGAAGCGCAGCGGCTGTGGCGCACCCGCAAGCCGTTCGTGGCCGCGGTACAGGGTGCTGCCATCGGCGCCGGCGTCGGCCTGGCCGTGGCGGCGGATTTCCGCGTGACCTGCCCCGAGGCCCGCTGGTCCACCAACTTCACCCGCATGAACTACCATCCGGGCTTCGGCCTGACCGCCAGCCTGCCGCGGCTGATCGGGCATCAGCAGGCGATGCTGATGATGTACACCGGCCGCCGCCTGACCGGCGAGCAGGCGGTGGCGCTCGGCCTGGCCGATTACTGCGTGCCGCTGGACCAGGTTCGCGCCCGCGCGGCGGAGCTGGCGACCGAGATCGCCGAATCCGGCCCGCTGGCGATCATGGCGACCCGCGAGACCCTGCGCCGCTATCTGGCCGACGATGTCGCCCGCGCAACCGAACGCGAGTACGAGGAGCAGGACTGGCTGCGCAACACCGCCGATTTCCGCGAGGGGATCAAGGCGATGGGTGAGCGTCGGACGCCGAACTTCCAGTCCAAATAAGGCCTGTTCCGCCTTCCCCCGGCGGTGCCGGGGAAGGCGGGTTCAGTCTGCGGCCCCGGTGGCGAACAGGCGGCCCCAGCCGGTGATGCGGCGCGGATCGGCGCCCGCCAGTACCAGCGATTTCCACACCACCGTCGCGATCGAGTCGTACACCGCCACCCCGGTCTCGGCTTCCAGTGCCGCCACCAGCGGCGCGGCCGCCAGGTTGGTACAGACCACGGCGATGGCATCGGGCTTTTCCGCCGCGACCGCCCGGATCATGTCCGCCAGTGTCGTGCCTGGCACGTCGGCGAAGGCGTAGTTGTCGCGTATGGACAGATGTCTCTCGGCCGGACAGGCGATGCCGTTGGCGGCATAGTTGGCAATGATCCGGCTTTGCACATCGCCGGTATAAAGTGTCACCAGGCCCAGCCGCCGCACCCCGGTCATCGCCAGGATCTCGTTCAGCGCCAGCACCGATGTCGTGGCTGGAATGGCGGTGGCGGCGGTGATCTGCGCGCATAGCCGGCGGTCGGTGTCAAAGCCGAGCCACGAGGCGGAGGTGCCGGACCAGCCGATGGTGTGGACTTTGGCGTGGGATAGAAGCGTGGCCGCGTCCAGGATCGGGGCGGGATCGAACTGTGCCAGCGCGTCGCCGGACAAGGCGATCTCGGTCACGCGGAAGCGGGCGAAATGGGCGCTGGCCTCGGGGATGGCGGCGATCATCGCCGTGGTCAGCGGTTCCAGCGTGGTGTTCGAGGACGGTGTCAGCATCCCCAGGCGCATGCGGTCGGTCATCGATGCAGGCTCGCATCCCGGTCCGGCGGTGCCAAGGGGCGTCTGCGTGGAACAGAGGCGGCAGGGCGGATCGCGCGGGGGAGGAAGCCGCGCGATCCGCCCTGTCTGCCATCCCCCCGGGGTGCCCGCACGGTTCCCGGGGGGATGGTGGTCAGTTGAACCATCCCATGGTTACCTGCGCTGCGGCCAGTCCGTTGATTGTTGCGTCAT
>CAYZKM010000136.1:0-9867 GCA_964478525.1 uncultured Bifidobacterium sp. | reverse complement strand
GTTGATGGTAGCGCGGGGTGTGTGTAAGTTGTGGCCCCACCGTCTGCCCTTTGTGCCCGGCTATACCGAGGCATTGCAGGACCTGGGGATCGAGGTCTTCCACGGCCCCGCCCATCCAGGCTTTCGGGAATGGATGGCGGCGAACGGGCGCGACCTGGACCATGTGCTGCTCAGCCGCCCGGAGGTGGCCGCGGACTGCCTGCCCGCCATCCGCGCCCACAGCGATGCCCGGGTCAGCTATTACGGCCATGACCTGCATTTCCGCCGCATGCGCCAGCAGGGCGAGCTGACCTCCGACGAGGCGCTGCTGCGCGCCGCGGACAGGATGGAGGAGCGGGAGCGCGCGGTCTGGCGGCGGGTCGACGCGGTGCTGTACCCGTCCGAGGAGGAGGCGGCGATGGTGCGGACCATGGATGCCGTGGCGCCGGCGCGGGCCGTCCTGCCGTACTGCTTCGACCGGTTCGGCTCGGCGCGCGCCGTGCCCGCGGGCCATACCATCATTTTCGTCGCCGGCTTCGGCCATCCGCCCAACGAGCAGGCCGCGCTGTGGTTCGTCGCCGAGGTGCTGCCCCTGGTGCGGGCGCGCGTGCCGGAGGCGCGGCTGGCCATCGTCGGATCCAACCCGACGGCGCGGGTGACGGCCCTGGCGGGGGATGGCGTGTCGGTCCATGCCAACGTGACCGATGACGAGTTGGCGGGCTGGTACGGCCGGGGTCGCGTGGCGGTCGTGCCGCTGCTGGCCGGGGCGGGGGTGAAGCTGAAGGTGGTGGAGGCCCTGCGCGCGGGCGTGCCCCTGGTCACCACCCCGGTCGGTGCCCAGGGGCTGGAGGATCTGTCGCTGATCGTCCCGGTGCAGCGGGAGGCGGCGCATTTCGCCGATGCCGTCTGCGCCCTGCTGACCGACGAGGCGCAATGGAGCCGGCAGTGCCAGGCGCAGATCGGTTATGCCGCCGCGCGATTCTCCCAGGCCGCGCTACAGCGCAGCCTGCTGGCCGGGATGGGCGTGCCGGTGGCGGACGCCAGGCAGCCCGTCGTGGTCAGCAACGGCTGACCATCCAGGGCAGGGCGGCGGGCAATCGCGGGTGGCAGGCCATCGCGCGCCACCGCGGTGGGGGGCGGGGGGCATCCATCCCGCGACACCCCCTGAACTCAGCGGCGGGCGATTTTCCGCCGCTTGGATGGAGGCCGCATCACCCCCATCCAGTCGGGGTCGGCGGACCCGGCCTGGGCGCGCGCCAGCAGGGCGGCGCGGGCGGCGTGCAGCGCGGGACCGGTGACCACCAGCGGCGCGCAGCCCTGTGCCTCCCATGTCAGGCGGTGGAAGTCGGGGTGCGCCATCACCACCGGCCCGCCATTGGCGAAGGCGCTTTTGTTGCCGGTGTCGAGGAAGCTCTCGGCGGGCAGGCCGGCGGCGCGGATCACGTCGTGGCGGTCGAGCTCGACGTGCCAGTATGTCAGCGTGCCGGCCGCTTCCTGCATGATCGAGACGCCGTTTTCCAGATACCGGATCGGGATCAGCACGTCGTCGACCAGCACGGCATGGTCGGGCGAAAGCCGGATGTCGCGATGCGGCATGCCCGGGCCGAACGCGTCGCGCCGCACGCGGACCGGGCGCACCGTCGCGGGCTTGGGGTGGTGGGCGCAATCGACGGTGCGATGGCCGATCCAGCGGATGCGGGCACTGGCCCCGCCCAGTTGGGTTGGCAGTTCCATCCCCTCGGCCAGGTCTTCGACTGCGATTTCCCCCTGCGTGGTCATGATGGGTGTGCCGGTGACGAAGCAGGGCGGGGGGCTGACCGAGTCGGACAGGATCGTGATGTCGATATGGTCGACCGTGCCGGAGGTGATGTCGGCAAGGGGTGCGCCCAGCAGGTCGGTATAGGGAAATCCATAGGCGTCGGACATGTTCACATAGCTGCCCGACGGGTTGGCGTTGGCACCGAACACCGCGGCGTACTGGCTGTAGAAGGTCGGGTTGGACGGCTGCGCATAGCTGAACGCCACCCCCAGCCCCGCCTGTGGGTTGTACCAGTCGCTGGTGGCGTCGTCGCGATAGGCGTGGCCGGTATTGGGGTTGATCGCGGTGCTGTCGACGAAGCCGAATCCGAAGCCGCCCAGCATGTCGCGGACGGCGGCGCCGTAGACATCGTTGTTGCCGAACGTATCCGCCGTGGTCGATCCGTTGACGTAGAAATTCGGGTTCTGCGTCACGATCCCGGTCAGCAGGTCCGCCGCCTTCACCACGATCGTCTGGTTCGGCCCGACGACCGAGCCGGAACCTATCATGACCAGGGCACCCGCGTTCGGGCCTGTCGTCGGGATGCTGGCCAGGAAGTCGTAGTTCTGCTGCGCCGTCGCGCCGCTGCCGCTCAGGTTGGTGTACAGCCCGGTGACATGTGTCACCACGCCATCCGTCTGCACCTTGGTGACATAGGCCTGGGGCGACGCATAGTCGTCGACGCCCGGCGGCGGCACGGTCGATGGCGCGATCACCCGCAGCACGCTCGACCCATCGGGCAGCAGCACGCCGGCCCCGGATGCCGCGATCGTGTTGCCCGGCACGATCGCATAGTTGATGTCGGCCGGGTCGTTGCCGGCGATCGCCTTCACCGCGGCGAACACATCGGCCGTCGCATCGCGGGTCGTCAGCGTGGTGGTCGGCGTCGTCGAGGTCGCGGTCGCGAACGTCTCAAGCTGCAGGCGCAGGCTGAAGAAATCGGTCGCGGTCAGGTTGGCGGCGCTGTTCTTCGTGGGATCGTCGTACAGCGTCATCTCGATCTTGTCCCACCTGATATAGGTGTTCGGATCGCTGCTGCCGAATTGGAAGTCGGGCGCCGCATTGCCGACGAAGGTCAGCGGCGTGCCGATCGAGAAGAACATCTTGCCGCTGACGAAATCGGTCAGCGACATGCCGGTCAGGGTGCTGTTGGCCGCGATCGTATAGGGCGTGTTCTGCGCCAGTGACGCGCCGGCATAAGTGCCGTCGGGGGCCGCCAGCCCGAACTGCAGATAGGCGTCCTGGTTCATCTGGTTGATGATGTTGATCTGCACGGATGGATCTTCCCTGACGCTGTCTTGTGGCAGGACGAATCATTGTGCGGGTCCGTCGCTGCGCGGGCGGATCATCGCATACCCGGGATTCGCCGCACAATGCGAGACGACGCCGTGTTGCAGTTTTCCACTCGCCGTTACAATGGGACGCCGATCGCGTCCCGCCGTATCAATATCCCATCAGCGCAGCATAGCGGTCGCGATGGAACGGCGCGTCGCCGAACGTCGCCTGTGCCACCCGGGCACGCTTCATGAAGAAGCCGATCTCGTGCTCGTCTGTCATGCCGATGCCGCCATGCATCTGCACGCCCTCGTTGCCGCACAGATACAGCGTGTCGCTCGCTTTCGCCTTGGCCAGGCTGCACAGCGCCGGGGCGTCGTTCGCCCGTTCGTCCAGCGCCGAACAGGCGGCCATCACGGCGGAGCGGGTGATCTCCACCTCGCAGAACATCTGCGCGGCGCGATGCTTCAACGCCTGGAAGCTGCCGATCACGACGCCGAACTGCTTGCGATCCTTCAGGTACTGGACCGTCCGCTCGAACGCTTCGGCGGATGATCCCAGCATCTCCGCGGCCAGGCAGGCACGCGCGCGGTCCAGGACGGGTTCCAGGATGTCGCTGCCCTGGTCCGGCGGGCCGAGCACCGCATCGGCGGGAACATGCACGTTCGACAATGTGATTTTCGCGGCATTGCGGCTGTCCAGCATGATGGTGCGGGTGCGGGTCACGCCCGGCGCATCGGCCGCCACCAGGAACAGCGTGATGCCATGACGATCGTCGCCGGCGCCCGCGGTGCGCGCCACCACGATCAGCGTGTCGGCGACATGCCCGTCCAGCACGAAGGTCTTGGCCCCGTTCAGCACATAGCCGCCGGCATCCTTCGTCGCCGTGGTGCCGATCCGGGTCGGCGCATGGCGCGAGGTCTCCTCCAGCGCCAGGGCGAACAGTTTCTCTCCGCCGACGATGCCGGGCAGGTGGTCCGCCTTCTGTGCCTCGGTCCCCGCGGTGTCGATCAGGCTCGCGCCCAGCAACGCGGTCGACAGCAGGGGCGATGCCGCCAGGCTGCGTCCCGCCGCTTCCATCACCTGCGCCAGGCCCGTGACGCCGAAGCCGGTCCCGCCGTACTCCTCGGACACCAGAAACCCCGTCCATCCCAGTTCGGCCATCATCCGCCACAGCGAGCGGGAGAAACCGTCGGGATCGGCGGTGTCGCGCAGCGCGCGCAAGGCGGTGATCGGGCTGCGCTCCCGGAAGAACGCCAGGGCGGTGTCGCGCACCATCTGCGCTTCGGAATCAAGGACGAGGGGCATGGGCGTGGTCCTGAGAACGGTTGCTGTGCAGGCGGGACAGAGCGTGCGTGGTCAGTCCGGCAGGGCCAGCACCCGCTTGGCGATGATGTTCAACTGAATTTCCGATGTGCCGCCTTCGATGCTGTTCGCTTTCGACCGCAGCCATTCCCGGGTGATGCGGATTTCATCGTCGGTGAAACCATCGCCTTCCCAGCCCAGTGCCTGGAAGCCCTCGGCCTCGATCATCATCTCGTACCGGGTCTTGTTCAGTTCGGTGGCGTAGTATTTGAACATCGCCGACATCGGCCCCGGTGGCGCGCCGGCTTCCGCTTCCTCGGCCGCGCGCCGGCGCGTCAGCTGGAATGCCGCGTTGTCCATGCTGTATTTCGCGATGCGGTCGCGCAGGCCGGGATCGGTGATGCGGCCGTTCTCCTCCCCAGCGTATTTCTTGGCCAGCATCTCGGCCGTGATTTCGAATTTCGGGGCGTTGCGGGCACCGATGCCGCCGATGCCCTTGCGTTCATGCTCCAGCAGGCGTTTGGCGATGGTCCAGCCCTTGTTGAGTTGCCCCACCAGATGGCCAGCGGGCACCTGCACGTTCTCGAAGAAGGTTTCACAGAACACGGACTTGCCGCTGATCAGGCGGATGGGCCGAGGGCGTACGCCGGGATCGGCCATGTCGATCAGCAGGAAGCTGATGCCGTCATGCTTTTTCACCGTGGGGTCGGTGCGGACCAGGCAGAAGATCCAGTCGGAAAGATGCGCGTTCGACGTCCAGATCTTGTGCCCGTTCACCAGGAAGTGCTCGCCCTGCAGCACCGCCCGCGTCGACAGGCTGGCCAGGTCCGAACCGGCGCCGGGTTCGCTGTATCCCTGGCACCAGCGAATCTCGCCGCTGAGGATCTTTGGGATATGGGTCTGGCGCTGTTCCTCGGTGCCGTATTCCAGCAGCACCGGACCCAGCATGGAAAGCCCCATGCCGCGCAGGGGCGGTCGACACCCCAGGTCCTGCATCTCCTCGTCCAGGATGATGGCCTCGTCCTTGCTCAGCCCGCCGCCGCCGTATTGCTTCGGCCAGGTCGGCGCGGTCCAGCCCTTGGCCGCCATGCGATCCAGCCAGAGCTTCTGTTCCGGATGCACCCAGACGGCCTGCTTGCCGCCGGCGACCTGCTCCTCTTCGGGCATCCAGGTGCGCATGCGTGGCGGGCAGTTGGCCTCCAGCCAGGCACGGGTCTCGGCGCGGAACGTGGCGAGGTCGGTCATGGGTGTCTGCTTCCCCGGACGGTGTTGGCCGGAGTGTGGGGGAATGCGACATCGGGTCAAGGGCACACCGCGCCGCATCGTCCGATTGCCGGAACCGGACGCGCGCGCGACGGTGCGCGACCGGGACGGTGGAAGCGAGCGCGGACAGTCATGACAAGGATCGCCTATTTCGGTCATCACAAATCCGCCTCCACCTACCTTGCCGGTGTCCTCCGTCAGGTCTCGGCCTCGCTCGGCCTCTCCATGCGCACCGAGTTCCTGTCCGACCGCCTGCCGCTTGGCTACGAGGCCGACCCGGCGCAGGCCGAGCGGATTCGGCAGATGTATGGGCAGCTCGCCGGGGAAACGGTGGACATCATCTGCCACGGAAATGCGGATAACGCCGTGGTGCGGGCCCTGCGCGCCGCCGGACCTCTCCGCGGATTCCATGTCATCCGCGACCCGCGGGACCTGATGGTGTCGGGCTATTTCTGGCACATCTCGGATCGTTCGGTGGACCCCTCGGCACGGAACGGCTGGAACGCCGACCGGCGCACCCGCCTGCGCGCCGCTGGATCGCAGGAGCAGGGGCTGCTGATGGAAGTCGGGTTCTGTGCCTGCTACTTCGATGCGATGGCGGCGTGGGACTATGCCGATCCCGACATCCTGGAACTGCGGTTCGAGGACCTGATCGAGGACCCGCTGGCGGTGCTGCGCCAGGCCATGGGATTCGTCGGCCTGGACGTGCCGGACCTGGAACGCATCGTCGCCGACACGGCGTTCCGGCGTCTGGCCGAGGGGCGCGGCCGCGGGCAGGAGGCGCGGGACCACAAATACCGCAAGGGCGTGGCCGGCGATTGGCGCAACCATTTTACCCCCGCCGTCACCGCCGCGTTCAAGGAACGCTGGGGCGGGCTGCTGGTTCAGCTCGGATACGAGCGCGACCTGGGCTGGTAGGTTCGGGCGGCGCTACTTCGCGGCTTCTATCAACCCCGCGCGCTCGGGTGCCGTCAGGGCCGCGGTGCAGCCTTGTGCCAGTAGCGCCGTGGCCAGGGCCTTGCGCTGCGTGTCGGACAGCATCGGCGGCGTGTCCTTGTCGGCGATCGTCCGCACCATCCGGCGCAGCGCGAACGGGCTGCTCCCTGGCTCGCAGGCGGCGCGACGCCATTCGCCCGCCAGGGCGGCATCCGGGTCGGGCGTGGCCGCCGACGCCAGCGCGGCCCAGGCGGCGGCGATGGCGGAGTCGTCGGTTCGATGGGCATCCGGGTCCAGCAGGGCAGGATCGGCGCCTGGCGACGATCCATCGGCACGCAGGGGTTCAGCCTCGGTCAGCCGCACCTTCAGTGCTTCCAGGTCGGGCTTTCCCCAGGGGCAAATCTGTTTCCCAGCATGCCGCTCGGCCCCGCCCATGGGGCAGGGCTTCTGGGGGGCGGTGCTGACGCTCTCCACCCGGGCGGATCCGGGCTTGGCGGATTTGGGATCCGTCCGCCACGTCATCGTTCGTGCCAGCCAGGCACCATTCAAGTCCGTGCCGGACAGGATCGCGCCCTGCAGCTCGGTCGCCTCCATGATCGCGCCGTTCAGCCGAGCGTACTCCAATCGAGCCCCGTTCATGTGGGCTCGCGTCAGGATCGCGCCTGCCAGAAGGGCGTGGGGCATGTGGGCCGACTCGAAAACGGCGTTCCGCAGCACGGCCCCGGCCAGGCGCGCGCCCTGCAACTGCGCTCCGGTCAGGTTCGCATCTTCCGCCGATGCGCCGTCCAGTCGTGCCGCCCCCAGGGATGCGGCTGTCAGGTCGGCGCGATCCAGTGTCGCGCCTTCCAGGATGGCATCGGTCATGATGGCACCGCGCAGGGTCGCGCCGGTCAGCGTCACCTCGGTCATGCGGGCGCCGCGCAGAGTGGCCTTGTCCAGGTTCGCACCCCAGAACGACGCCCGTGCCAGATGCGCCGCGTCCAGCGACGCACCCCGCAGGTCCGATTGATCGAACGACGCCCCGTCGAGGTATAGCTGCGCGAAGGACTGGCCTTTCAGATCCATGTTCTTCAGCGACGCGCCTTCCAGCCGCGTGCAGCGCTCGACATCCGGCGTCCGGTCGCGGGCGGCTTCCTGACTGATGCTGGTGGCGCATCCCAGCCTGGCCCCGCGCAGGTCGGCACCATCCAGCCACGCCCCCTGCAGATGCGTCGCCGTCAGGTCCGCCTTGCGCAGGTTCGCCCCGATCAGCACCGCGCCTTCCAGATGGCGGCCGCGCAACGAGATAGTCTCGGCCACCGCGGCGATCTTCTCCTCGGTGTTCAGCTTCAGCGAGTCGGTGACATCCAGGCTGGGCAGCACCAGCCGGTTCGACCAATAGCTGGTCGGCCGCCGTTCCACCGGATCGACCACGCCGGCGACCAGGCTGTCGCGCAGCGGGATGTGGCCGGCCTGGCGCAGCGCTTGCTCCAGCGTTTCGCCGGGGAAGGTGGCGATCCCGAAGATCAGCAGCACCGACCCGCCCGAGACCGCCACCATGGCCGTCAGCGTGCCGCCGCGCTGGATGCGGTCGACCAGGACACGGCGCTGGGACGGGGCGTGGTCCGGCCCGATCCCGTCGCGCAGCCCGATCGCCGGCCAATAGCGCCAGACGAGGGCGAGCTCGATCACCACCACGATGCGCTGCAGCCAGGTGATCGCCTCGCTGTGATAGGGCAGGAACTGCAGCTGGAAATACAGCAGCAGCGCGACCGGCCCGATCACCAGGCTGATCAGCGCGATCAGCCACAGCAGTAGCCCGGTCAGCCCGTCGCGGATGTCGCGCGGGCCGGCCAGGAACTGGATGAAGATGTTGCTGGGCAGTTGCCGGCGCAGCTGGGTCCGCACGGTCAGGTCCGGGATCTGCGCCCGGAGCGCGGCGTCGAAGGCGGCGACCTTGCCGGCGAACATCACGAAGTGCAGCAGCACATAGGCGTGCACGATCAGAAACAGCACCGGGCCGAGCCAGAAGAAGCCGGTCAGCGGCAGGTCGACGTTCAGGAAGGGCAGCTTGACGGGCGCCTCGAACAGCAGGTCCTTGTGGGTGACCCCGGCGACGGCGACCAGCAGGTAGAACAGCACGAACAGATAGCTCAGCCACAGCCCGCCGCTGACCGAGGCGGCCTCGGACAGGGCGGTGCTCAAGGCGTCGAGGTCGCCGGCCTTGGCGGCGAATGCGGGGGGATCGGGCTTCGGTTCGTTATCCTGGGGCGGGTCAACCATGGCGCGCGACGCCTGCTTGATGCCGTGTTCGGGCGGCCCGGTAAGGACCGCCCGTCGTCGTTCAGATCAGACGGCGCCGTCGGTCTTCAGCGCGGTGATCGCCGCCGCGTTCAGGCCGAGCCATTCCGACAGGACCTGTTCGGTGTGCTCACCGAGGACGGGTGAGGATTTCACCCGCGTCGGCTTGCCATCGACGCGGACCGGCCAGGCCGGCATCTTGAACGGGCGATGCACGGGGTGGACCATGGTCTGCATGATGCCGCGCGTTTCGAACGTGGTATCGGCGTTCAATTCGGTGGTATCCAGAACCGCGCCGGCGGGGATGCCGGCTTCACCGACCGCCGTCATCGCGTCATGCTTGGTGTGCTGGCGGGTCCAGGCGGCGATGATCTCGTCCACTTCCGGTTCCAGCGCGACGCGGTCGGCGGGCGTGGCATAGCGCTTGTCGCCGATCAGGTCTTCCCGTCCGATCAGCTTCAACAGCCGGTCCCAATGATCCGGGTTCGCTCGGCTGGTCATGATGTAGACGTAGTCGTTCGGCCCGCCCGGCGCGCAGGGATACAGGCCCATCGGCGCGTTGTTCACGCCCGGCACCTTGGACCCGCCGCGTTCGGCCGCCTTGCCGGTCAGGCCGTTGGTGGCGAAGTTGATCCGCATGTAGTGCATGATCGCGTCCTGCATGGCGACCTGCAGGCGGTGTCCTTCGCCGGTTTCCCGCCGCTTGTACAGTGCGCCCAGGATGGTGACCGCCATCAGCATCCCCGTGCCGGTGTCGCCCAGCGAGATGCCGGGCCGGGTCGGCGGGCCGTTCTTCTCTCCGGTCACGCTGAACGTGCCGCCGCAGGCCTGCGCGATCATGTCGAACGCCAGGTTCTTCTCGTATGGGCTTCCCTCGCCGAAGCCCTTCACCTGCGCGTAGATGATGCCGGGATTGATCGCCTTCACCACGTCATAGCCAAGGCCGAGGCGCTCAATCGCGCCGGGGGCGTACTTCTCGATCATCACGTCGCCCTGGCGGATCATGTCCTTGACCAGTTCCAGGCCCTTGG
>CAYZKM010000135.1:0-9898 GCA_964478525.1 uncultured Bifidobacterium sp. | reverse complement strand
TTGTCTGATCGCATGATTCACCCGCTGCCACGATTCCGCTCAGCGTGATCATGCTTTAGCCATCGTCTATATCGGTGCGGGACGGCCGGGCAAAGGCCGTGGGCGGCTGTAACGCGGGATGGCGCGACGAGTCTGACGGGCGGACCGATGCGGGAGACGGACGATGCGACGCAGGATGGTGCTGACGGCGGGGCTGGCGATGTCGGCGGGAGCGATGTCGGCGGGGGCGGCGCGGGAGAATGGTGCGGGTCCGGTGGTGCTGGAACTGTTCACGTCCCAGGGCTGTTCGTCCTGTCCGCCGGCGGATGCGCTGCTGGGGCAGCTGGCCACGCGGGCCGAGGTGATCGCTCTGGCCTGGCATGTCGACTACTGGAACCGCCTGGGCTGGCCGGACCCGTTTGCCAGCCCGGCCTGGACGCAGCGGCAGCGGCTCTATGCCGCGCAGTTGCACGAGGATGTCTATACGCCCGCCATGGTGGTGAACGGCGCGGCGATGGTGGTCGGGTCCAGCATCGGCGCGGTGACCGCGGCGATCCGCCAGGCCGTCCCGCCGGCGGCGGCGGTGACGCTAGGCCTGGCGGGGGACGCGGTCGTGGTGGCGGTGATGCCCGGCCTGGATGCGGCGATGGCCGTGCTGGTCACGTATGACGCGGAACGGATGACCGCGGTGCGGGCGGGGGAAAATGGCGGGCGGAAGCTGCGGGAGTTCCGGGTGGTCCGGGCGGCGCGTCCGCTGGACCTGTCGGCCGGGCGGGTGGTTGTGGCCGGTGCGGCGCCGGGGCCCGGGCAGGGGGTGGCGGTGATCGTGCAGGACCGGGCCTGGCGGGTGATCGGTGCGGCCGATCTGCGGCCGGCTGACCGTTTTTCCGTGATGTGGCCGGCGGTGATGTGGCCGGCGGTCGCGTGATTCAGGAAGCGGTGCGCTTCAGTGGATCGAGGCGAAGGTCGCGGTGATCAGGTGCGGGATCGCCGGCCAGTCCGACACCAGCCAATGGATGGCCAGCAGGGCTATGATCAGAAGTACCGGCATCGCAAAGCGACGACCCAATGGTACTTCCTCGCGACGCATAGGCATTACGAACCTCCAGCAGGACGGCTATCCGCCGGATAGTCCGGTGATCAGCAGCACGTCGTCAGTGAACATGCTCACTGAATGCGGCGGAATTTAGCATTCGCCCGGCCAGAGAGGCGAGGGTGCGCGTATCAGCCAGACGCTGGACGCATGGGTCATTCCGCGGGTTGGTGCTCATAATCGGATAACGCCGCGCCGACACGTCAGGACATACCTTGAGCGAGAGAATCATGGCCGCCGAACCGGCGGTTGCCTCCCCGGCTGTTGCTCAGCAGAAATCGGTAGAGAACAGCACGACTTTGGCGATCCTGGTATCGCTCAGCATCTGCCATCTGCTGAATGACATGAACCAGTCGCTGGTGCCGGCGCTGTATCCGATCCTGAAGGACTCGTATCAGCTGGATTTCGGGCAGATCGGCCTGATTACGCTGGCGTTCCAGTTCACCGCCTCGATGCTGCAGCCGGTCGTGGGCCTGGTGACCGACCGGCGCCCGCAACCGTTCTCGCTGCCGACGGCGATGTGCTGCAGCCTGGTCGGGCTGCTGCTGCTGTCGGTGGCCAATTCCTATTCGCTGATCCTGGTGTCGGCCGCCCTGGTCGGGATCGGGTCGTCGGTGTTCCACCCCGAGTCCTCGCGGGTGGCGCGCATGGCCTCGGGCGGGCGGTACGGGTTCGCGCAGTCGCTGTTCCAGGTCGGTGGCAGCACCGGGTCCGCGATCGGTCCGCTGCTGGCCGCGTTCGTGGTGGTGCCGCGCGGGCAGGGCAGCGTGGCCTGGTTCTCGGCCGCCGCGCTGCTGGCCATCGCCGTGCTGACCTATGTCAGCTTCTGGTATGCCGCGCATCCCGCCATGGCCGCGCGCCGGGGCAAGCGGGCGGCACCGCCGGCGGCCGTCGCGCCGCTGCCGCGGGGCAAGGTGATCACCGCGCTGGCGGTGGTGCTGGTGCTGCTGTTCTCGAAGAACGTCTATACATCCAGCCTGAGCTCGTACTACACGTTCTTCCTGATCGAGAAGTTCGAGGTCTCGGTGCAGACCTCGCAGTTGCTGCTGTTCCTGTTCCTGGGCTCGGTTGCGGTCGGCACCTTCGCCGGCGGGCCGATCGGCGACCGGTTCGGGCGCAAGCCGGTGATCTGGTTCTCGATCCTGGGCGCGCTGCCGTTCACGCTGATCCTGCCCTATGCCGGGCTGGTGGCAACCGCGGTGCTGACGGTGGTGATCGGGCTGGTGATGGCCTCGGCCTTCTCGGCCATCCTGGTCTATGCGCAGGAGCTGATGCCCGGCCGGGTCGGCATGGTGGCGGGGATGATGTTCGGCTTCTCGTTCGGCCTCGGTGGGCTGGGCGCGGCGGCACTGGGCCAGGTGGCCGACCACGTGGGTATCGAAGCGGTCTACAAGGCGTGCTCGTTCCTGCCGCTGATCGGGCTGCTGACGGCGTTCCTGCCGCATGTCGAGGAGAAGCGGTAGCGCCGCAAAAAGGGCGGGGGTTCGCACCCCCGCCCGGTGGTCAGCCGATCTTGCGAAACTTGTGCAGCGACCGCAGGCCGTCGGGCCGCGGCTTGTCCTTGAACAGCTGCGGCCATTGGGTCCACGACACCTCGCCCACATAGATGTCGCCGCGTGAATCCACCGCCAGGCCGTGCGGGGCCATGAACTCGGTCGCCCCCAGCCCCGGGCCAAGCCCGCCGAGGCGGGCGATCTTGCGGCCCGTGTTGTCGACGATGGTCACCCGCGGCCCGAGATTCGGCATGTCGCGGTTCACCGGCTGCACAGGGCCGAGCTCACCGATGTAGCAGACGGGGCACTTGCCCGAGGGCATGAACAGCCCGCACGGGCGGTGCAGGTTGTTCCACTGGGCCTCGTATTTGCCGTTGCCGTCGAAGACCTGCACGCGGTGGTTCTCGCGGTCGGCGACATAGACCCAGCCGTCGGCGTCGCAGGTGATGTTGTGGGCGATGTTGAACTCCCCGGGATCGGTGCCGGGCCCGCCCCAGGACAGGATCAGCTTGCCGTTCGGCGCGTATTTGTGGACGCGCGAATTGCCGTAGCCGTCCGAGACATAGATGTCCCCCTGCGGCGACATGGCGGTATGGGTGCAGCGGTGGAACGGATCGCCGCTCATGTACGGGGCGGGCTTGCCGGACACGCCCAGCGTCAGCAGCACCTTGCCGTCCAGCGTGCACTGGCGGACCGTGTGGTCGCCGTCATCGGTCAGCCATACGGTATCGTCGGGCGCCATGAACACGCCGTGGGCGCGCGGGAACAGGCCCTCGCCCCACGCGCGGAGGAAGTTGCCGTCGCGGTCGAACACGATCATCGGGTGTTCGCCGCGGTTGAAGACATAGACGTTGTCCCTGGCGTCGACGCCGACGCCGCCGATCTCCTTGAACGACCAGCCCGGTGGCAGCTTCGCCCAGTTCTCGACGGGTTCGTAGGTATATGCGCCGCTTCCGACCGTTGCCATGGTGCTTTCCCCTTGTGCGTTGATGTGGCCCGGGCCTGCTGCCTACTCCGCGGCCCCGGTGGCGGCCGGGTCGCGGAACTTCGTGCGATAGACCTCCCATTCCCGCGCGCCGACGCGGTTGAACGCATCGCGCACCGTCATGTGGCCGGGCGGGACGGGATGGACATGGGTGGTCTTCAGCGCTGCCAGCGCGGCATCGCAGGCCCCGATCGTGGCCTTCAGCAGCAGGGCCGGGACGATGGCGAGCTTGAAGCCCAGTGCTGCGGCCTCGCGCAGGTCGATCTGCGGGGTGCGCCCGCCCCAGACCACGTTCAGCAGGCAGGGCCCGTTCACCAGGCGCGGCACCTCGGCGATCTCGCGCGGGGTCTGCGGTGCCTCGACGAAGGCCATGTCGGCGCCGGCGTCCAGGGCCGCGTTGGCGCGGGCGATGGCTTCCTCGAACCCGATCACGGCGCGGGAATCGGTGCGCGCGATCAGCAGGAAGTCGGGGTTGCGGCGGGCATCGGCGGCGGCGCGGATCTTGGCGATCCAGTCCTCGCGCGGGACGACCTCCTTGTCGTCCAGATGGCCGCAGCGCTTGGGCGAGACCTGGTCCTCGATATGGATGCCCGCCACGCCGGCGCGTTCGTAGTCCTGCACGGTGCGCACGACGTTCAGCTCGTTGCCATAGCCGGTATCGGCATCGGCGATGACCGGCACATCCACCGCGCGGGTCATGCGCGCGGCGTTGGCGATCATTTCGCTGCCGCTCAGCAGGCCGAAATCGGGGTAGCCATGGGCCACCGCGGTGCCGGCGCCGGTCATGTAGACGGCGGGGAAACCGGCCTCGGCGACCAGCATCGCGGTCAGCCCGTCATAGGCGCCGGGGGCGGTCACCATCCCCGGTTCACGCAGCAGCGCACGCAGCCGGGATGCCTGGTTCATGGTCGCGCCTCCGTTCCGATCGGGCGGATGCTCGCACCGTGGCCCGCGCCTGTCACCCCGCCGTTGCGCCCGTCCGCGCCCGCGCCTATCAACCGCGCCACCTGAAACGGGAGATCGACCATGAAACTCATGAGCTTCCGCCGTCCCGACGGCACCGCGAGCTGGGGCATCGTCAAGGGCGACGGCGTCATCGACATGGGCGACCGTGCGCCCGGCCTGAAGCACGCGCTGTGGGCGGTGGCCTCGCTGGCCGACGAGGCGGTGCGCCATGCCGATTTCCGGCTGGCCGACATCACCTTCCTGCCGCCCATCCCCGATGCCGACAAGGTGCTGTGCGTGGGCCTGAACTACATGACCCACATCAAGGAAGGCGGGCGGGAGCCGCCGACGAAGCCGATCATCTTCACCCGCTTCAACAACTCCCTGGTCGGGCACGGCCAGCCGATCATCCGCCCGAAGGCGTCGGTGACGCATGACTATGAAGGCGAGATGGCGGTGATCATCGGCCGCCGCTGCCGCCATGTCGCGCCCGCGGACTGGCTGAGCGTGGTCGCCGGCTATTCCTGCGTGAACGAGGGCTCGATCCGCGAGTTCCAGCGCCACACCACGCAGTTCACGCCGGGCAAGAACTTCTTCCATTCCGGCGGCTTCGGCCCGTGGATCGTCACGCCCGAGGAAGCCGGCGACATCACCACCCAGACGCTGATGACCCGGGTGAACGGGGTGGAGCAGCAGCATGCCGGCATCGACGACCTGTGCTTCGATGTGCCGACGCTGATCGCATATTGCTCGACCTTCACGCAGCTGGAGCCGGGCGATGTGATCGTGACCGGCACGACGGGCGGCGTCGGTGCCTATCAGACCCCGCCCTTGTGGCTGAAGCCGGGCGACACGGTCGAGGTCGAGGTGACCGGCGTCGGTGTCCTGCGCAATCCGGTGATCGGCGAGGACTGACCGCGCATGGGCGGGATGGCCGGTCCGGCTGATGGCGGAACGATCGCCTGGGCGCGCGACCTCGCCGCCGTGGTGGGCGAGCACGGCGGGCGTGTCGCGGTCTGCGATGGCCGCGACAGCCTGACCTTCGCGGCGATGGCCGCACGGGCCGCCAGCCTGGCCGCCATGCTGCACCAGAGCGGGGTACGGCACGGCCAGCCGGTGGCCAGCGTGATGCGGAACACGATCGATGCCGTCTGGGTCTCGGTCGGGCTGCGCATCGCCGGCGTGGCCGAGACGCCGCTGAACGCCGGCTTCGCCGAGGCCGAGAAGGAGTACTGCATCGCCCTGTCGGGGGCGCGGCACGTGGTCACGACGGCCGACCAGGCACCGCTGTTCCGCCGCCTGGGCTGCGCGGTGAGCGTGGTCGAGGACGTGCCGCCGTCCGGGGCCGAGCTGGGCGCGCTGGCGAACGTGCCCGCCGATGCCTGGGGGCGGATCCTGTTCACGTCGGGCACCACCGGGCGGCCCAAGGCGATCGTCTATACGCATGCGGCACGCTGGATCGGCAGCATCCTGCAGCGCGCGGTGTTCGAGACGATGCCCGGGCCCGGCAGCGCGGTGCTGCTGATGACGCCGTTCGTGCACGGGGCCGGGCTGCTGGCGCAGGGGTTCCATGACCGCGGCGCCGCCATCCGGCTGCTGGACGGGGTCGACATGCCCAGGGTGCGCGATGCGCTGGACCACGGCCTGGTCGACCACATCTTCGCCCCGCCCACGCCGCTGGCGAAGATCATCGGCGAATACGGCGACCGCCGCATCGACGGCATCCGCACCATCTTCTGCGGCACCGCCCCGCTGCTGCCCTCGCTGTATGCCAAGGCCCGGGCGATGTTCGGCCCGGTCGTGCGGATCACCTATGGCAAGACCGAGATCATCAACCCGATCACCGTCCTCTCGCCGGCCGCGACCGACGCCTATTACGCCGAACCGGCCGACGGCGAGGGGGTCTGCGTCGGCTGGCCCGCCACCGGGGTGGAGGTGCGGATCCGCGACGAGACCGGCGCCGAACAGCCGGCCGGCACGGTGGGGGAGGTGTTCCTGCGCGGGCGCCATATGTATCACGGCCATATCGATGCGGCCGGGTTCCATCCGCCGCCCACCGATGGGTTCCACGACACCGGCGATCTCGGGCGGCTGGACGGGCGGGGACGGCTGCACCTGGTCGGGCGCCTGGCCGATGTCATCAAGTCGGGCGGCTACAAGATCTATCCAGACGAGATCGAGCGCGTGCTGACCGGCACCGCCGGCACCGGGGCGGTGGCGGTGGTGTCGCTGGCGTCGGAATACTGGGGCGAGATCATCGTCGCCGTCGCCGAGACCGGCGATGCCGCCTGGCCCGACCGCGCCCGCGCCGCGCTGGGCGGGATCGCCCGCTACAAGCATCCGCGCGCGTTGCTGATGATGGCGGACCTGCCGCGGAACGCGCAGGGCAAGATCCTGCGGCGCGCGATCCGCGACCTGGTGACGGCGGACTGGCGGGTGGTGGACGGGCCGTACCCGACGCTGGAACGACGCTGAACCCGCGCCCCGGCGCCGGGTTGGCCCCGGGGCAGGGGGGCTACCTCCCCGGTCGTCGCGGGCTTCGCGCGCTGTCCGGCTGACCGTAAACGGTCAGCGCGCGCTATCTTATTGTCTGATCGCATGATTCACCCGCTGCCACGATTCCGCTCAGCGTGATCATGCTCTAGGATGGCGGGCAACGGAGCAGCCCTCCGGCAACCGAGGAAACCCGCCATGACAGCCCTGACACAGCATCTCGGCCAGTTCGTTGCCGACCTCTCGCCCAACCGCATCCCCGAGGAGGCCGCGCGCATCGCCCGCATGGGCTTCATCGACAGCATCGGCACCATGATCGCCGGGCGGGGCGACGACTGCGTCCGCATCCTGACCGACGTCCTGACCCCCGCCGACGGCCCGGCCACGCTGACCTTCGGCAGCCGCAAATCCGCCGCCCCGGAGGCTGCCTGGATCAACGGCACCGCCGCCCATGCGCTCGACTATGACGATGTCGGCCTGCGCGGCCACCCCTCCACCGTCCTCGTGCCCGCCATCCTCGCCGAAGCCGAGGCGCTGGGCTCCTCGGGCGCCGACATGATCTGCGCCTATGTCGCGGGCTATGAGGTGTGGGCCGAATTGTTCCGGCGCGACAGCGGGCTGCTGCATCAGAAGGGGTGGCACCCGACCGGGCTGTACGGCGCGGTCGGCGCGGCCGCCGCCTGTGCCAAGCTGCGCAAGCTGGATGCCGCCAAAAGCGCCATCGCGATCGCCCTGGGCGGGTCGCAGTCGTCGGGCCTGATGTCGAATTTCGGCACCATGACCAAGCCGTTCCATGCCGGGAAGGCCGCGCATGCCGGCATCATGGCCGCCCGCCTGGCCGATGCCGGCTTCACCGCCAATACCGATGCGCTGGAACACCCGCAGGGCTTCCTGCACGCGATCTCGCCCAAAGGCGACGAGGACCGCACCAGCGCGCCGCTGGCCGGCACGGAATGGGCGATCCTGAAGCAGGGGCTGGGGATCAAGAAATACCCGACCTGCTACTGCACCCATCGCGCCATCGACTGCGTGCTCGACCTGGTCAACGAGACCGCGATCAGGCCGGACGAGGTCAAGAAGATCACCGTCCAGATCAGCGACTATTTCGCGACCGTGCTGCGCAACCACCAGCCTGACACGGGCCTGGCGGCGAAGTTCAGCATCGAGTTCGCGATGGCCAGCGGCATCGTCGCCAAGCGCGTCGGGTTGCGGGAACTGACCGACGCGTTCGTCCAGCGCCCCGATATCCAGGCGCTGATGCAGAAGGTCGAGGTCGTCACCACCACCGAATACGATGCCGAGATGCCCGGCGCCGCGCCGGCGGACCAGGTCGTGGTGGAGCTGGCGAACGGCAGGACGGTCGCCGGCACGCCGGTGGCGCGGGCGACGGGGCATGCCTCGCGGCCGCTATCCGACAGACAGTTGTATGACAAGTTCGCGGATTGCCTGGATGTCGGCCAGTCGGACATCCCGGCCGAGGTGCTGTTCAAGCGCCTGTCCGCGATCCAGTCGATCTCGGCGCGCGAACTGACCGCCGCCGCCTGACCGCTGCCGCCCGACCTGGCGGTGGCGGGGCGCGATCCCCGCCACCGCCGGCCGACCCCCGACCCCCGATCCCCGACCCCCGGGCCCCGCGAGCAGGAGACCCCAGCATGCCCGATCTGCAACAGGCCGCCGCCCAGATTCTGCCGGATGATGCCGATCGGGCCACGCTGGTCGGGCGGGTGTGGCGCCCCGACGTCGCCGGCCCGTCCGTGGTGGCGGTGCGCGAGGGTTCCGTGTTCGACGTGACCGCCCGCTTCCCCACCATGCGCGATCTGTGCGAGGCCGCCGATCCCGCCGCCGCCATCCGCGCCACCGCCGGCGAACGCCTGGCCGACCTGGCCGGGATCGTGGCCAACACCCCGCCCGAGACCCGTGATCCCGCCAGGCCCTGGCTGCTGGCGCCGGTCGATCTGCAGGCGCTGAAAGCGGCCGGCGTCACCTTCGCGATCTCGATGCTGGAACGCGTGATCGAGGAACGCGCCCGCGGCGATCTGAACGCCGCCGCCGCCATCCGCGCCGAGGTCACCGCCCTGGTCGGCAATGATCTCGCTCGTCTGAAGCCCGGCTCGCCCGAGGCCGCCAGGTTGAAACAGGTGCTGATCCAGCAGGGCGCGTGGAGCCAGTACCTGGAGGTCGGGATCGGCCCCGACGCCGAGATCTTCACCAAGGCGCAGCCCATGGCCGCGGTCGGCACCGGCACCGATGCGGGCATCCATCCGGGGTCGTCGTGGAACAACCCCGAACCCGAGGTGGTGCTGATCGTCGCCTCCACCGGTGCCATCGTCGGCGCCGCCCTGGGCAACGACGTCAACCTGCGCGATGTCGAGGGCCGGTCCGCGCTGCTGCTGTCGAAGGCGAAGGACAATAACGGCTCGTGCGCCATCGGCCCGTTCATCCGGCTGTTCGACGGCGGCTTCTCGCTGGACGACATCCGCACCACCACGGTCACGCTGCGGGTCGAAGGCACGGACCGGTTCGTGATGGAGGGATCGTCCTCGATCGCGAAAATCAGCCGCGACCCGGCCGATCTGGTGGCACAGATGGTCAACGTCCATCACCGCTATCCCGACGGGGCGGCGCTGTTCCTGGGCACCATGTTCGCCCCGATCGAGGACCGCGACGCGCCGGGCCAAGGCTTCACCCACCGAACCGGCGACATCGTGACCATCGCCGCGCCGAAGCTGGGCCGCCTCGTCAACCGCATGCGCCCGACCGATCGGTGCGAACCCTGGTCGTTCGGCACCGCCGCCCTGATGCGCAACCTCGCCCGCCGCGGCGTGCTGTAGTCGCACGCTGCGGCGGGCGGCAACCTTATACCAACGGCCCTAACCACTGACCGTTGCCCAGTCCCTGGTCCCGATCGAC
>CAYZKM010000134.1:0-9981 GCA_964478525.1 uncultured Bifidobacterium sp. | reverse complement strand
CGGACGATTTCGAGGCGCTGCCGGAAATCGTGGAGATGATCGAGCGGTCGGGCCGGTCCTATGCGTTCGTCATTACACAGGCGCCGACCGGACGGCGGATCCGCGCGGTGGAGGAAGCGATCCCCATCCTGGCCCGCCAGGGCCGCGTCGCCGGCATCATCCGCTTCCGCTCGGCCTTCCCGTCCGCCGCGGCGGCGGCGCTGACCGCGACCGAATACGAACCGGCCGGCAAGGCCGCTGTCGAAATCCGCGACCTGCTTGGGTTCGTCCAGGCCGAGTTCCGGAAGCGCGACCGCGTGACCGCTGCCCCGGTACTTGCTGTCGCGTCCTGAGCGGACGCCAAGGAGAACAAACGCAATGGCGCAAAAGCCGACCACCTCGCTGCCGGATGTCTTCGCCAGGCCCGGCGCGGCGCCCGCGCGTGGCACGCCGATCGAGGAACTGCCGATGGGTGGTGCCGAACCCGCCGCGGCGGTGAGAGTGGAACCCGAACCGGCAGCGGTCGAGCCCGCGAAGCCCGAACCGGCAAAGGTCGAAGCCGTGAAGCCGGAACCGGCCCCGTTGCCCCAGGCCCCGCTGCGCCCCGCCGCGCCGCCCCCGCCGCGCCCCGCTGCGCCCCCGCCGGTCATGGCAGCCGATCCTCCGAACCCGCCGGCGCGCGGGTCCGCCTGGACCATCGCGGTCGTCGCCCTGGCCGTCAGCCTGACCTCGCCGCTGTGGTTCGACAGCGTGGTCTCGGTCTTCGGGATCACCACCTCGGTCAGCCGAGCGCAGCAGGAAGACGCGGTCGCGATCTCGCGGCAGGAGAAGCAGCTGCAGCAGTTCGACAGGCGCCTGTCCGACGCCCGTGCGGACCTGGCCAAGGTGCAGTCGGACCTGACCCTGGCCGCGCGCCGGCAGGAAGAATCCACGGTCTGGATGCGCATCATGGCGTTTGCCCGCCTGGCCGAGGCGCTGCGCCGGACGATGCCGTTCACGACCGAGATCGCGATGGTGCGCGGGGCCGGGGCGGTCGCGCCGGACCTGGTGCCGCTGATCGAGCGTGTCGGGCCCTATGCGCCGATCGGCGTGCCGAGTGCCGGGGACCTGGACAAGGATTTCATGCGCCTGGCCGATCCGATCATCCGGCCGAGCCGTGGGCTGAACCCGCTGAACTGGATACCCGGGTGGCTGCCGTTCAGCCGTCCGCCGGCCGAACCCGATCCGACGCGCCTGGCCGTGCGCGATGCCGCGGCGAACGTGGCCGAGGGAAACTATCAGGGCGCCATCGTGGTCCTGCGCCAGGTGCAGGGTCCGATCGGGGAGGGGTTCGCCGGCTGGATCGAGGATGTGCAGGCGCGCCAGGCAGCCGATACGATCCAGCGGCGTGCCGATGACCTGATCGGCAAGGCGCCGCGCACTGTTACGCGATAAGCCGGGCACGCGATAAGCCGGGCCGGTGTCACGACGCATGTCGGGCACCGGCATCGGCGCCCGGGCCTATTTCACGCCGCGCTCGTCCAGCACGTCCTTCAGGACGCGTGCCGCGGTCATCGACGCCGGCCAGCCGGAATAGAAGGCCAGATGGGTGATGATCTCGGCGATCTCATCCTTGGTCAGGCCATTGTCGAGGCCGCGGGCGATGTGGCCTTTCAGCTGTTCGGGCCGATAGGTGGCGACCAGGGTCGCGATCACGAACAGGCTGCGATCGCGCTTGCTCATGTTCGGGCGTTCCCAGATGTCATCGTAGATGACCTTCTCGGACAGCTCGATCATCTTCGGCACGGTGGCGCGGACGGCCTCACGCGCGGGACTTGGGGTGATGGCCATGGGCTTCCTCCTGCGGGTTTCGTTTTTCGCCCGCCATCCTGACCGCCCCGCCGCCGCTTGGGAACCCTTGGGCGCGCGCGGAGACGTCACGGCCGTGATCTTGCGTGCCGTCGCGATCGATGCGACCTCACGAGAACGCCTGGTGTCCAGGGACGGGTTCGGCGGAACCGGGGGACGGATGCCAGGCTGAAGGGGAATTCGGATGCGCAAATTGTTCGTCGTGATTGGCGGGGTCTTGATCGTCGGCATCCTGGGCGTGCTGGCGGTGGCGTTCACCCGCCCGGACTCCTTCCATGTGGAACGGCAGATCGTCATCAAGTCACCGCCCGAGGCGATCTTCGCCATGATCGCCGATTTCCGTGCCTGGGCCGGCTGGTCCCCGTGGGAGAAGCGGGATCCGGCGATGAAGCGCACGATGGGCGGGGCGGAAGCCGGCAAGGGTGCGACCTATGCCTGGGACGGCAACAATGACGTCGGTGCCGGACGGATGGAGATCATCGAGGCCACGCCGCCGAAACAGATCACCGTGAAGCTGGATTTTTCCCGCCCGATCGAGGCGCACGACACCGCCCGGTTCACGCTGGAACCGCGCGGTGACGGGACGCTGGTGACCTGGTCGATGCAGGGGGAGAACCCGTTCCTGGGCAAGGTGGTGCAGGTGTTCATCAGCATGGACAAGATGGTCGGCAGCGATTTCGAGGCCGGCCTGGCCGCCTTGAAGAAAGCGGTCGAGAAATAAGCGGACACCAGCAGTATCGCTTCGTCGTATTGTTTCATCGGAAACCGTAATCCAGATCACCCGCCAGATCACACATGCAGGAACGGCATGTGTTGCGCTTGACTTTGCAGGGATAAATCCTGACGCTCCCGCATCATAGGGAGGAGACGGCGATGTCCGCGACCATAGGCAATCCCCCGCCCGCCGGGAATCCGCCGCCGGCCGGCCGGTTCCGTTTCATGAACGATTGCCTGGCGAAGACTGGCGACACCCTGTCGTTGCTTGTCCAGATCCTGCTGTCGGGACTTGTGATCATCGGGCTTGTTGCCCTGGCAAAATGGGTCCTCGGCATTCATTTCCAGGAGATATGGACAAGCCTCAATACCAGCGCCACCACCAACAAGGACCTTGCGCCGGGCGTGGCGGTGATCGTCGGCGGCCTGATCTTCATGGTCGGGCTGGCGATGCTGGTCTTCCTGTGGTGGCTGGCCGCGAAATTCTTCGGCCTGATCACCAAGGGCACGCTGCAGGGAGAGGGCCTGGCCGCCGTCAAGGACCTGCCCTTCGCGCTGCCCGAGGGAACCATCCGCGCCTTCCTCGCGCTGATCGTCGCGGTGGTCGGCCTGCCGATCCTGCTGTTTTCAAAAGCGCTTACCATCGATACCGCGATCGCCGGCTATCTGAACGGCATCATCACCGGCGTCTTCGCATTCTATTTCGGAACAAGAACCACTGCCAACACCGTGCCGCAGGCAGCGATCCGAACCATTGCGAACGCGGAAAATCGTGCCAACCAGATGGCGGGCGAGGCCGCCGCCGCCAAGGCGGATGCCGAGGCCAGCCGCGACGACGCCAATCGCACCTCGCGCCTGGCCGGGCTGGATGGGCAGATCGACCAGGTGCAGCGGCATCTGCAGCTGGCGACGACACTGGCCAAGGTGCTGGGCCCGACCCTGCAGCAGAACGGCGTGCTGCCCGCCGGCGCGCTGGGCGGGATCGAAAGCGCGGCCGCTGTCGCGCAACAGGCGCTGGACCTGGTGAAGGGCGCCGACCGTTCCACGGTGAACGATGATCAGCTTGGCAAGCTGACCGCTGCGGCCGGCGGCCTGCTGGGCACGCTGGGCGGCAACGGCTCGGCCCTCGGCACCCTGCTCAGCAAGGCGGCCCCGATGCTGGGCGGCGTTGCGATCCCGGGCATCGGTCCGGCGCTGGGCATCGTGTCGGTCCTGTCGCTGGCAGCCCAGCTGGGCACCGCGCAGTACCAGCGCTGGCGGTCGCGCGTGCTGGCCGCACCCATCGCCAGCGGGGCGATCACCTTCGGCACCGTCTCGGCGCAGGATGTCGAGGAAGCGCTGGAAAACGCCCCGCGCTTCAGCGCCGCCTTCCAGACGATGCTGGCCCAGCCCGCCTTCATGGCCGACCTTGCGGATCTGGTGCTGCGCGACAACGCCCTGCAACTGATGTGGGACAAATGGGGCGCGGATGCCCCGACCGACCGCACCCTGTTCCCCACCCGCAAGGAGCTGGAGGACGGGCTGGCCGAGTTCCAGCAATCACTGGTCGCGCTGACCACGGATCGGGAAATCTCGGACGCGGTGGTCAAGACCGTGGTGGAGAAACTGGGCAGCCCCTCGGCGCCCCAGGGCTCCGTGGTGCCGGCCAACAGCGTGCTGACCCTGGATGCCGACAAGGCGCGCCAACTGGTGGCCGCGGTGTCCAGCGCGTCGCTGAAGGCGTCCACCGGCGACCCGTCCGCCCCGCCGCCCGACGCACAGGCCGCCTTCGATGCATTGGTCATGCTGGTGGACCGGGCCAAGACCCAGAACGTCGATATCGTTCGCACCCTGCGGGAGCTCATCTGATGGCCAGGCTGTTCATGCGCGTTCCCCTGCTTGCGCTGCTCTCCGTTCTTCTCGGCGGCTGCCCGTCGCAGATCATTCCCGGCCCGGTCGCGCAGCTCGACCGGTACGAGAAGGCCGAACAGGCCGGCCGGCCGGCCGATATCGTCGCCGATCCGATCAGCGGCGATTGCGCCGGTGGCGCGTCCCAGTCGGCGGCGTGCCCCAAGCTGCATGCCATCCGCGCGCGCGCCTGCCTGCAGGTGGCGCGACAGGCCGCCGCGCCGAACGCGGCGTGCCCGGGATCGGGATCGCGCGATGTGCTGGCCTGCGCGGTCGAGAACTATGGCGCGGTGCTGAACGATTCCAGCTTCAGCGCCGAGGCCCGCAACGACTTCCGGGAAAACCACGCCCGCGCCGCCTATTGCCTGGCCAACCTGTCGGGCGGGACGGACCGCCAGCGCCTGGGGCAGCAGGCCGCCGACGACCTGGGCAGGCTGCCGGCCGATCCGCGGCGCGACCAGCTTGCCGCCAGCACCTGGCTGTTGCTGGCCGATGCCAGCACCGGTGCGGCGCGGTGCGACCAGTACCGGCAGGCCGCGACCGTCGCTGCCCGTGGGCTGGCCGCCAATCCGGACGCGGAGCTGACCGGCGGGCTGCAATCCGCGCTGACCACCGCGCGGTCGCGGGCGGCGCGGGCGAATTGCGGAAGGATCTGATCCATGGAACGCACCCGCGATCTGCTGTTCAAGTTCCCTCTGCTGCGCGGCGAGGATGTCCGCGCCGTGCAACTCGCGCTGACCACGCTGAACATCCAGCCACCCTGCGGGGCGGCGGACGGCATCTTCGGCCCCGGCACCGCGGAAACCGTGCGGGCGTTCCAGCGCGGGCGCGGCGGGCTGAGGGTCGATGGAATCGTCGGCCGCGATACCTGGGCGGCGCTGTTCAGCAGCGCGGCGTCTTCCTCCTCGCCGCTGGTGCGCGAAACCAGCCGTCTGGTCTCCGCGCCCCCGGCTGCCACCCCGGCCGCGCCCGCGCCCGCGCCCGCGCCCACTCCCTCGCCCACGTCCGCTGGGGCCGGCGTCCTGCCGGAGGGCACCATCGGCGCGATGCGGGAGGAGCCGCCCGGCAATCCCGCCTTCGCGCGTCAGGTCCGCGACTGGCTGGTCAGCAATTTCGGCCCGCAGATCGACGCCGCGGTGCAGGGCAAGCCGTATGACGCCCGCCTGATCCATGCGATCGCCTGCAAGGAGGCGGCGATCTACTGGTTCGCCTGGACCTCGCGCATGGATGTGTCACAGGTCCTGTCCCACTGCGTCTTCGATGCCAGCGGCGACGTCGCATCCAGCCCCCGTTCGGCCTTTCCCCCCAACACCGCCGCCTTCCGGGACCGCTACGGCGATGAATTCACCGACATGCTGATCCGGGAGGCCAACGCCATGCGCGGGCTGCGCGGCATGGGCGATGCCGATTTCATCTACAAGGGGTATGGCCTGTTCCAGTACGATCTGCAGCATGTCGTCAACGACGAGGCCTTCTTCCGGAACCGGCAATGGGGTGATTTCACCGCCTGCCTCGATCGCGTCGTCAGCGAACTGGACAGGAAAGCCGCCGGCGCCTCGACGCTCAG
Source organism: uncultured Bifidobacterium sp. (assembly GCA_964478525.1). GTDB lineage: Bacteria > Pseudomonadota > Alphaproteobacteria > Acetobacterales > Acetobacteraceae > Rhodopila. The sequence goes on along the minus strand of CAYZKM010000134.1, from coordinate 3,986 downwards.
GGATATCGCCCGCCGCTACAACGGATCGGGCGCGCGGGCCGAGGAATACGCGAACCACATCCTGCAGATCCGGACATGGCTGGCGACCGGCGGGGCGGCGGCCGCAGCACCGGTGCCGGCCCCAATGGTGGCGTCCGGCGGTGGCGGCGGTCCCTATGTCGCCGACGACCCCGAAAGCCTGCTTGGCCAGTCGGTCGGCAGCGGCCATTGCGTGCCGTATGTACAGGAAGTCGCGGGCGCGCCGCATACCTCGCAATGGCAGGCCGGACAGCTCGTGAAGGGGGCGGGCGACGCCGTGGCGCGCGGTACCGCGATCGCGACATTCGATCCGGACGGCACCTATGGCAACCATGTCGACGGGCGGTCGCATGCGGCGATCTATCTCAGCCAGGATGATGTCGGGCTGACGGTGCTGGATCAATGGCGTGGCACGCCGAACCAGCCGGTGCACCAGCGGGTGATCCGCTTCGGGGGCGCGACCCCGGCGAACGACGGCGATCAGTTCCGCGTCGTCCTGTAGGGGGAGGCGGAATTTCCTGCAGTCGGGGGCCATCCGGGATTTGACATTCCCAGCCCCTGATGCAATCGAGCTACCATACAGTAGCTTGGAGCATCGCGACGTGAATGACGCGCTACCGCCGGGGCTGACCCCTTTGCAGTCGGTCGAGCAAGTGGACAAGGGTCTCCTGGCGTCCGGATATATTTCCAACAGCCAGATCTCGACGGCCATCTATATGGCGCATTTCCTGCGCAAGCCGATCCTGGTCGAGGGGCCGGCCGGCGTCGGCAAGACCGAACTGGCGAAGTCGGTCGCGTCGTGGATGAAGCTGCCGCTGATCCGCATGCAGTGCTACGAGGGTCTCGACGAGTCCAAGGCCCTGTATGAATGGAAGTACGGCAAGCAGCTGCTGTACACCCAGATCCTGAAGGACAAGATCAACCACGTCATCGGCGATGGTGACGATCTGCACCAGGCGTTGAACAAGCTGCATGCGTTCGGCGACATCTTCTTCTCGAAGCAGTTCGTCGAGCCGCGCCCGCTGCTGCGCGCGCTGGAGGAACCGGGTGGCGCCGTCCTGCTGATCGACGAGATCGACAAGTCGGACCAGGAGTTCGAGGCGTTCCTGCTGGAAATCCTGTCGGACTACCAGGTCACGATCCCCGAGATCGGCACGGTCGAGGCCGTGGTGCCGCCGATCGTGCTGCTGACGTCGAATTCCACCCGCGACCTCGGTGATGCGCTGAAGCGGCGCTGCCTGCATCTGCATATCGGGTTTCCCGACGCGAAGCTGGAGGAGCGGATCATCGCCTCCCGCGTGCCGGGGATCGACGAGAAGCTGCTGCGCCAGCTGGTCAGCTTCGTCCAGCAGATCCGCGCGATGGACCTGAAGAAGCTGCCCTCGGTCAGCGAGACCATCGACTGGGCGAAGGTCATGGTCCTGCTGCACACCACCGTGCTGGATGTCGACCTGGTGCGCGACACGCTGAACGTGCTGCTAAAATTCGAGGCTGATATCGAGGCCGCGGGCAAGCAGATCGCCGGCATGACCCACAAGGCCCGTCAGGACGCCGGGGTCGGCACCTAGTGTCGGGCGCTGCTGCCGCCCCTGCCAGCGAACCGCTGCGGCGGTTCCTGCAGGTGGCCCGCGGCGCCGGCCTCAGGGTCTCGGCCGCGGAAGGCATCGACGCGTCGATCGCGGTGGGCCAGGTCGGGTTTTCCGATCGGCAGTTGCTGAAGGACACGCTCGGCCTGGTCCTGGCGAAGACGCCCGACGAGAAGATGCTGTACGAGGAGGCCTTCGACCTCTATTTCAAGCGCGACGAGTTCGAGGACAAGGCGGACCAGGAACGCGGCGAAGGCTCCTCCCGCCGCGGCCCGGGCATGGAAGCCCAGGGTGAAGGCGGGCAGGGCGGTGGCGGCGGCAAGGCCCTGTCGGAGATGCTGGAGGATGACGACCGCGCCGCGCTGGCGACCGCCATGGAGCAGGCGGCGCGCGAGTCCGGCATCGAGAACATCCGCTTCTTCACGCAGAAGAACCTGTATGCCCGCCGCATCATGGACCGCATGGGCCTGCGCGCGGTGGAGCGCGATATCGAAGCCATGCGCCGCGAGGGCACGCCCGAGGGGCTGGGCCGGGGGCAGGTGCTGGAAGGGCGGTTGGAGCAGCTGCGCGACTCGGTGCGCGATTTCGTCGAGCGCAACCTGATCCTGTTCGCCAAGGGCGAGACCGAGAAGTTCCGCGAGGAATTGCTGAAATCCGCCCGCCTGTCGAACCTGGAACGGCGCGATCTGGACCGGATGCGGGTGCTGGTGCGCCAGATGGCGAAGAAGCTGGCGGCCCGGTATGCCAAGACGCGGCGGCGGCGGCTGCGCGGGCAGCTGGACATTCGCCGCACCATGCGGCGGAACATGGGCTGGGGCGGCATTCCGTTCGTGACGGTGTGGAAGCAGAAGCGGATCGAGAAGCCGCGCGTGATGGTGCTGTGCGACGTGTCGGGGTCGGTCTCGGCGATGGCGCAGTTCCTGCTGATGTTCCTGTATGCGCTGAACGAGGCGCTGAAGGACATACGCTCGTTCGCCTTTGCCGGCTCGCTGATCGAGGTCAGTGACATCCTGGCCAAGGAGCCGGTCGAGCAGGCGATCACGAAGATCATGGAGATGATCGGCTACGGGTCGTCGAACTACGGGAATTCGTTCGCGGATTTCCAGGACCAGTTCATGGACAAGGTCACCAACAAGACCACGGTCCTGATCCTGGGCGATGCCCGCGGCAACCGCACCGATCCGCGCACCGAAATCCTGAGCGAGCTGGCGCAACGATCGAAGCGCATCATCTGGCTGAACCCGGAATACCGCTCGGCCTGGGGCACGGGCGATTCCGACATGTATCGCTATGCGCCGTTCTGCAACGTGCTGACGGTCTGCAACACGCTGCGCCATCTGGAACGGGTGATCGAGGAGATACTGGAGGACGGGGCGTAGCGCCCCACCGCGGCTTGCCGTCGCGATCCCCGGTCCCATCTGTTGATCGCATCACAGGAGCTTGCGCCATGGCGGACATCCCGGCGGCCTATCAGGATCTGCTGACCACCAAGAAGGCCTTCGCCCATCTGGCGACCATCATGCCCGACGGGTCCCCGCAGGTCACACCGGTCTGGTTCGACATGGCGGGCGGGCGCATCCGCGTCAACACGGCCAAGGGGCGGGTGAAGGCGCGCAACATGGCGGAAGGCGCGCGGGTCGCGCTGTCGATCCTCGATCCGGATAACGGCTATCGCTATGTGCAGGTGCGCGGGATCGTGGCGCGTGTCACCGAGGAGGGCGCTGTCGCCCATATCGACGGCCTGGCGAAGAAATATCTCGGGAAGGATGTGTATCCCTGGCACAATCCCAAGGATGTCCGGGTGATCCACGAGATCGAGCCGCTATCCGTCCAGACCATGGGATAGCCGGCCGCGCGGGCCGGGCGTATATCGGACGGATGACCCTGTTCGGCACATGGCCAACGGCGCTGGTGGCGGCGTTGATGCTGATGATGGCGCAGGTCGCCGGCGGCGGCCCCGGTCCCGCGGCGCATCCGGCTGGCGTCGGCATCGGAACCATCTGCCAGACCGAGGGGCAGCCGGCCGGTGATCCGCCACCCGCCCACAGCCACGATTGCGGTTTCTGCTCCGTCTGCTCGGCGCTGCCCCATTGGACCGCCGTGCCCGCCTCCGGCCTGGGCTGGCCGACGCCGGCGGTGGGCGTGGCGGCGTCGGATGCCCGGTCGTGGCCAGCCCCCGTCGCCGGGGAGCGCCGTCATGCGCAGCCGCGGGGCCCACCCGCCCGGGCGTGATCCCATCCGCTCGTTGCCGTTCACGTTCGATCGCCGGGTGTGCTGAAAGGTTTCAGGACGCCCCGCAATGCCAAGGGTTGACACCATGTTTTCGTTTCGCGCGCCGCTGGCGCTGCTCGCCTGCGGTCTTCTGGCCGCCACCCCGGTCCT
>CAYZKM010000133.1:0-10011 GCA_964478525.1 uncultured Bifidobacterium sp. | reverse complement strand
GCTGCTGGCCTATTTCAGCGAGGTCGTGCAGCGCGTCGGCGGCGATATCCGGCTGTACCTCTACAATTTCCCGCAGCAATCGGCGATTCCGTTCGGTGTCGACTTCATCTCCCGCCTGCTGAAGGCCAATCCCGGCAAGGTGCGGGGGATCAAGGACAGTTCCGGCAATTACGAGAACGGGCTGTCCTATGTGCAGAACTTCGCCGCCGACGGTTTCGAGGTCTATGCCGGCGACGACACGCTGCTGAAGCCGCTGCTGGAGAAGGGCAGCGCCGGCTGCATCACCGCGGCGTCGAACGTGAACTGTGCGATCGGCGCGCAGGTCTATGCCGGGTGGAACACCGATGCCGGTGCGGCGGCGCACGAGATCCTGGCGGCGACGCGCAAGGCGGTGATCTCGGTGCCGCTGATTTCCGGGTTGAAGGCCCTGGTCGCGCGCAACACCGCCAACCCGGCCTGGGAGACCATCCGCCCGCCGCACCTGCCGCTGTCGGGCGCGCAGAAGGCGTCGCTGTTCGCCGCGTTCGACGCCTGCGGGCTGACGCTGCCCAAGGCCGCCTGACCGGGCCGGGTCCGGCCCTGGTCGGGCGGTGGCCCGATCAGGCCGGGCGCGGTTCCACGATCGAGAAGGTGCCGTCCGCGCCGAGCCGGCTGAGCTGGCCGGAACGGATGTCGAAATGGAGGCCGTGGAGGGCGAGCAGCCCGACCTCCACCCGCTCGGCGATCCAGGGGAAGGTCATCAGGTTGTCGAGCGAGACCTTCACCGCCTCCTGCTCGCCCAGCAGCTGGCGCCTGACCGGGTCGTCGCAGCGCAAGGCCGCGGTGCGGGCGCGCCGGGCGATCTCGATCCAGGGGCCGACGAAATCCGCGGTCACCGCCGGCACGCCGTCCAGCAGCGCGGTCACGCCGCCGCACATCGCGTGGCCCATCACCATCAGGTCCGGCACTTTCAGCACGCGGATGCCGAATTCCAGCGCCGCCGAGGTGCCGTGATAGGCGCTGTCGGGCGCGTAGGGCGGCACCAGGCTGGCGACATTGCGCACGACGAACATCTCGCCGGGGCGGGTGTCGAAGATCATCGCGGGATCGACACGGCTGTCGGCGCAGGACACCACCATCGCGCGCGGCTGCTGGCCGTGATCGGCCAGCACCTCGAACAGGCGGCGCCGTTCGGGCCATTGGGTTTCGCGGAAGCGGCGGTAGCCGTCGATCAGCAGGTCCATGTGTCAGCCTTATCGGGGGTCAGCCTTGCGGGTGCGTCGGGGTCAGCAGCCGGACCATGCCGTCGGGCGGCAGGGGCGGGGCGGCGGCGTGGCGGAAGCAGGCGACGGCGCGCGATGGTTCCGTCAGGAACAATCCGGGCCGCCCGCCGCCGCATGCGGAACTCGCCACCGGGCAGCGCGCCATGAACCGGCAGCCGCCATCGGGGGCGTTGGCGATGGCCGGCGCGTCCTCGTGGCCCCAGTCGCGCCGGGTGGATACCAGGGGGATCGAGCCGACCAGCAATTGTGTATACGGATGTTGTGGCGCCGTGACCACGCGTTCGACATCGCCGGCCTCGGCCACCTGCGCGCGGTACAGCACGATGATGTTGTCCGACACCTGGAACGCGGTGGCCAGGTCGTGGGTGATGTAGATGATCGAGATGCCGCGTTCCCGGTGCAGCGCCTGCAGCGATCCCAGGATCGTCGCGCGCAGCGATGCGTCGACCATCGAGACCGGTTCATCGGCGACGATCAGCCGCGGCTTCAGCAGCAGGGCGCGCGCCACCATCACGCGCTGGCGCTGCCCGCCGCTCAGCTGGTGGGGGAAGCGGCCCAGGATTTCCTCGGGGCGCAGTCCCACGGCGCGCAGCGCCTCCTCGATCAGCGCCTTGCCCTCGGCGCGGGACCGGGCCAGGCGGAACCGCGCGACCGGCGTCGTCAGCACATGGTCGACGCGATAGAACGGGTTGTAGACGCCGTACGGGTCCTGGAAGATCGCCTGGACATCGGCGCGGAAGCGGCGCCGTCCCGCGGCGGGCAGGCTGCGCAGGTCGCGGCCCTGGTACAGCACCGCGCCCTCGGTCGGATCGGCCAGCCCCAGCAGGATGCGCGCCGCCGTGGTCTTGCCGCTGCCGCTTTCCCCCACGATCGCGGTGATCGTCGGGCTGGCCGGGTCGATGCTGATCGAGAAATCCTCAAGCGCGACGAAGCGGTCGCGGTCGAGCATGCCGCCGCCGAACGCCTTGGTGACGTTGCGCGCTTCCAGCAGGGCGGTCATCGGCCTGGCCTCGCGCGCGGGACGGCAGGGACCGCCCGCGGGTTCATGCCCCGATCGCGACCGACAGCCGGGGCGGGGTCTTCAGCGTCTGCAGGATCACGCAGTACCGTTCCGTGGTCTGGATCATGCGCTCCAATCTGGCGGCGTCGGCATCGCAGTCGATATCGAATTTCAGCGTGATCTCGGTCAGGCCGACCGGGGTGTTGCGATCGATCGCCAGCGTGCCGCGCGCATCCCAGATGCCCTCGGCGATGATCCTGCCGCTGCGGATGGTCACGCCCATCGCGGTGGCAACCGCGCGCAGGGTCACGCCGGCGCAGGCCACCATCGCTTCCAGCAGCATGTCCGCCGAACAGGCGAGCTCGCCGCTGCCGCCGCCGGCCTTGTGCAGCCCGGCCGTCACCTCGCCATGCCAGGCCTGCACGGTGCAGGCGATGTCGTCGGCTTCCAGGATGCCGACGGCACGGGCGGGGACGCGCGCCGCCTCGGGGTTGTCGCGATACATCTGCTTCAGCGGCGCCTGTTTGGCGCGGAGTTCCTCGGCGTTCATCTGTTCCTCCTGTGCCCTGTCGTCCCAGCCCGTCGTGACGTCTCAGCGCCGCAGCTTCGCCGCCGGATGCGTCCCGGGCAGGCGCGCACGCCCCGGGCCGTTCAGCTTCTCGCGCAGCGTGCCGGGGGCGTAGTCGTGCTTGTAGATACCGCGCTGCTGCAATTCCGGCACCACCAGGTCGACGATATCAGCGAATGTCTCGGGTGTCAGCGCATAGGCCAGGTTGAAACCATCGATCCCGGCTTCCTCGACCCATGCCTGGAACTGGTCCGCGACGTCGGTATAGGACCCGACGATCACCGGCCCGCGCCCGCCGATCGCGGCGTGGCGCGCGATCTCGCGCACCGTCCAGGTGCGGCCGGGATCGGCGGTGGTGAAGGCTTCCAGCGCCGAGAGCATGGCATTGGCCTCGGTGAACCGCACCGGTTCGTCCTGCGGCATGGCGGCGAAATCGAGCCCGGTCCAACCCGACATCAGCGCCAGGGCGCCGTCCTCGCTGACATAGTTCAGATAGTCGCGATACTTGTCCTGCGCTTCCTTGGCGGTGCGCCCGGTGATCACCGTCATCATGGTGAAGATCGTCAGGTCCGACGGGTCCCGCCCGGAGGCGGCGGCTCGGCGGCGGATATCGCCGGCGATCCCGCCGATCACCGTCTTCGACGGGCCGTTGATGAAGACGCACTCGGCATGGTCGGCGGCGAATTGCCGCCCGCGTGTCGACGACCCGGCCTGGAACAGCACCGGGGTGCGCTGCGGTGACGGCTCGCACGGGAAGATCGCGTCCACGGTGAAATGCGGGCCCTGATGGGTCACGCGATGGATCTTCGAGGCATCGGCGAAGCGGCCCGCGGCGCGGTCGCGCAGCACGGCGCCGTCTTCCCAGCTTGCCTCCCACAGCTTGTAGACCGCCTGCATATAGTCCTCGGCGATCGCATAGCGGTCGTCATGGGCGTTCTGCTGACCCATCCCCATGCCGCGGGCGGCGCTTTCCAGATAGCCGGTGACGATGTTCCACCCGATCCGCCCGTTGGTCAGGTGATCCAGCGTGGTCATGCGGCGGGCGAACGGGTAGGGGTGTTCATAGGACAGCGCGCAGGTGACGCCGAAGCCCAGATGTTCCGTCACCAGGGCCATCGCCGGGATGACCATCAGCGGGTCGTTGACCGGGACCTGCACCGCCTGTTCCAGCGCGGTTTCTGGCCCGCCCTTGTAGACGTCGTAGATGCCCAGCACGTCGGCCAGGAAGATCGCGTCGAACTTGCCGCGTTCCAGCGTGCGCGCCAGGTCGGTCCAATAGCCGAGTGTGTTGTAGCTGTCGGCGCGGTCGCGCGGATGGGTCCACAGGCCGGGCGATTGATGGCCGATGCAGTTCATGTCGAACGCGTTCAGGCGGATTTGCTTCGGCATGGCGCGCGGGTCCGGCAAAGGGCAGGGGAGCGCGGTCTATGCCAGGACGGCGCCGGGTGCAAATCCCCGGGGTATCGAGGGATAGGCCGCGGGCCCGGGACGGCGCATGCTGGCACCCGGTGGGGCTGGACAGCGGGGGGCAGGTCGATGACACAATTGCGCCGGGACAGTGCGCCTTCGCGGCGTCGTTTCCTGGAGGGATTGGTGGTGGCGGCAGCAATGGCGGGACAGCAGGCAACGGCGGCCCGGGCCGCGCCGGCACCGGTATGGGAACCCGTGCCGATACCGGACCAGGTGGCCGTGCGCGACGGCCTGGTCGACGTCCCCGGCGCTCGGCTGTGGTATTGGGATACCGGCGGAACCGGCCATCCGGTGATTCTGCTGCATGCCGGCACGCAAAGCGCGATGGGCTGGCCGTACCAGCAGCCGGTGCTGGCGCGGGCGGGCTATCGCGTGATCGCCTATTCCCGCCGCGGCTATTACCGGTCCGAGGGCGGGGATCGCGCCAATCCCGGCATCGGCGCCGACGACCTGCACGCGCTGATCGAGCATCTGCAGCTGCCCCGGGTCGACCTGGTGGGTGCCGCGCAGGGCGGCTTCTTCGTGCTGGATTACGTGCTGGCCCACCCCGAGCGGGTGCGCGGGATCGCCATCATTTCCTCGCTGATGGGCATCACGGATGCCGACTACGTGGCGGTGAACCAGCGTCTGCGGCCGAAATTCTTCGCCGAGCTGCCGCATGATTTCCAGGAATTGTCACCGTCCTATCGTGCCGGCAACCCCGCGGGCCTGGCCGCCTGGCACGAGCTGGACAAACAGGCGCTGAGCGGGCCGCGGATCACGCCCGGCGTGCGCGCGCCGCTGAGCTGGGCGCGCCTGGAGAGCATCCGCCACCCGACCCTGCTGATGACCGGGGATTCGGACCTGTACACGCCGCCGGCGCTGCTGCGGATGCAGGCCGCGCATATGCCGCACGCGGCGGTGCATGTGATCCCCGAGGCCGGCCACAGCCCGTACTGGGAGCAGCCGGTGCTGTTCAATCGCCTGCTGCTGGACTTCCTGGGCAGTCTGTAACCACCGGTCCGGGTACAATACAGATCGCCGGGCGGACGTATGACATAATGGTTCCGTAAATAACGATATGGAACCGGCGGCCCGGCCGGCCTGTCGACCACAAAACTCGACAATTTCGCACTGGCCGGCACAGACCGTCATACCACACATTGCATTCATCGGGTGCTGACGTTCGCGCCATTTATTTCATCCGCAACCAGGAATTTCATGATGGCATCGGACTATGACATCCACGACCGCCTTGAATTCAATCTGATCGACGATCAGACACGGGCGGTCCTGGCCGAGTTCATGCCGGTGCTGACCAGGGCACTGCCGGGCATCCTGACCGAATTCTACAACCATATCAGCCGCTTCCCGGCACTCGCCGCGCTGTTCACGCGCCCCGGCGCGATGGAGCGCGCCAAGGACGCGCAGAACACGCACTGGGAAAAGCTGTTCAAGGCCCGCTTCGACGAGGACTACGTCACCTCGGTCCGCCGCGTCGGCCTGGTGCACAGCAAGATCGGGCTGGAGCCGCGCTGGTATATCGGCGGCTACTCCTTCGTTGTGGGCCAGCTGTACCGGATCGCCGTCCACGCACATGCCAGCCGCCTGCACCCGGCCGCCGCACGGGAAAAGACCGCCAGGCTGATGGTCGCGCTGAACAAGGTCGTGATGATCGACATGGATCTCGCGATCTCGATCTATATCGAGGAGAACAAGGCCACCTTCGATGCCGGCCTGAACAGGATCACCGACGGGTTCCAGGCGCGGGTCCAGCCGGTGATCGGCAGCGTGCTGCGCCAGGCCGAAGAACTGACCGAGGCCGCCGTCACCATGACCGCCGCCGCCGAGGAGGCCACCGCGCAGGCCGGCACGGTGTCGGACGCGGCCGATGGCGCATCATCGAACCTGCAGACGGTGGCGACGGCCACCGAGGAACTGCACGCCTCGGTGCGGGAAATCAGCCGCCAGGTCTCGCAGTCGACCGAGATCACGCGGACCGCCGTCAGCGCGACCGACGAAGCCAACACCACGATGGCGAGCCTGTCGGACGCCGCCCAGCGCATCAACGATGTGACGCGCCTGATCAGCGAGATCGCCAGCCAGACCAATCTGCTGGCGCTGAACGCCACCATCGAGGCGGCGCGCGCCGGCGAGGCGGGCAAGGGCTTCGCCGTGGTGGCGTCGGAAGTCAAAAGCCTGGCCACGCAGACCGCGAAGGCGACCGAGAGCATCTCCTCGCAGATCAGCGCGATGCAGGACGAGACCCATGCGGCCGTGCAGAAGATCCGCTCGATCGCCGAGACGGTGCACACCATCAGCGCCATCGCCACCGCCATCGCCGCGGCAGTGGAACAGCAGGAATCCGCCACGCAGGAAATCTCGCGCAGCATCCAGGACACCGCGCGCGGCACCCGGGAAGTCTCGAACAATATCGGCGGCGTGCGCATCGCCGCCACCGACACCGCCCGGGTGGCCGAACGGGTGCAGTCGTCCTCGCAGGACCTGCAGATCCAGGCGGATGAACTGCGCGCCAACGTGGACACGCTGCTGAGTGAATTGAAGGCCGCCTGACCGGCCGCACCGGCCGCGCCGGACGCTCCGGACGCTCCGGCCGCACCGGACGCGGGTGGCGAGACACCCTGCATCCTGCCCAGAACGACGAGATCGGAGACCGCGGGCCGTTGGACATGTTCATGCGCGAGACCGATGTCTCTCTCGACCCGATCGAGACGGACCTGGCACAGCGGCTGGATTTCCTGGGCATCGGGGATGCGCAGCGACGCGCGCTCCGCGATTTCTGGCCGCTGGTCCGCCCGGTGATGCCCGCCATCGCCGAGGCATTCTATCACCACATCACCGCGATCCCCGCCCTTGCCGCCCTGATCGATCAGCAGGTTCCGTGCCTGAAGCCCGTGCTGGTCGCGCACTGGGAACGGCTGTTCTCGGGCCGGTTCGATCGCGACTATGTCGACAGCGTGCGCGCGATCGGCCAGGTGCACCACCGCGCCGGCCTGTCGCCGCGGTGGTACATCGGTAGCTACAATTTCATCCTGGGCCGGCTGACCTCGATCGCGGTGCGCCAGGACGGCTGGACCGACGCGCGCAAGGATGGCGTGATCGCCGCCGTCACCGGCGCCGTCATGCTGGAACTCGACATCGCCATTTCAGTCTACACCTGCTCGGCACTGGAACGCGCCCGCACCCGCCAGGCCGCGCTGGATGCCGATCAGTCGCGCCACCGGATCGCGCGCCTGCTGTCGGGCCTGCCCGCGGCGGTCTACTGCGCCACGCTGGACGCGGACGGGGCGGTCCGCGCGTTCAGCCCCACCGAGACCGTCACCCGCATCACCGGCTGGACCCCGGACGAGGTGGTCGACTGGGACAGCTGGTGCGCCCACATCCAGGGCACCGTCGGCGACAGCCGCCAGGCGCATCTGCGGGCGCTGATCGCCGGGGGCGAGGACAGCAGCGAATACGCATTCCGCCACAAGGACGGCTCGATCCGCCGCCTGCGCGACCAGGCGCGCGTGGTCGACCACCGATCCGATGGCGGGGTGGATGTGGTGGGCGCGGTCTTCGACATCACCCGCGACCACGCGATCCGCACCCAGGCCATGGCGTCGTCGAAGCTCGCGACCCTGGGCGAGATGGCGACCGGCCTGGCGCACGAGATGAACCAGCCGATCGCGATCATGGCCCTGGCGGCCGAGAACGTGGCGCATGTCCTGGCCCGCAAGGGGGCCGATGGCATCGAGTTCAGCCTGAAGCGGCTGGCGCGGATCAAGGAACAGGCGGTCCGCGCCAGGACCATCGTCGACCATCTGCGCATCTTCGGCCGCCGCGACAACGGGACGTGCGGCCCCGTCGCGGTGGCCGGGATCGTCGATGGGGCGCTGGCGATGGTGGGCAGCGCCTTGCGGGGATCATCCATCGACGTGCGCACCGCGATCGATCCCGCCCTGCCGCCGGTGACCGCGATCCTGGTCCTGGCCGAGCAGGTGATGGTCAACCTGGTGCTGAATGCGCGCGACGCGATGGATACGCTGCCGCCTGACGCGCGGCGCCTGCTGGACATCCGCGCCTGGAAGGATGCGGGCTCGGGGCTGGTGACGCTGGAGATCGGCGACAGCGGGCCGGGCATCCCGCCCGCCCTGCGCGGGCGGGTGTTCGAGCCGTTCTTCACCACCAAGGAGGCGGGGAAGGGCACCGGCCTCGGCCTGTCGATCTGCCAGGGCATCATGGGGTCATTCGGCGGCGGCATCGACGTGCGCGACGGTGCCGGCGGCGGCACCGTGTTCGCGCTGACCTTCCGTCCGGCGTAGCTAGCGGCGGGGGAACTGCATTGCCACCACCTCCAGCCCGTCCGGGCCGGCGAAGGCGGTGAACGGCGCGTCGTCGGGATAGACGAAGACGCAGGACCGCAGCGGCAGGGACGCGCCGTCGCGGATCATCTCTCCCCCGGTCACCACCCAGTACTGCCCGCGCCCCCCGGCCGGGTCCGGGCCCGAGAAGGGTGCGCCCGGCGCGATGCGATAGCGCCATGCCGCCATGCCATCCGGGTCGGGGCCCAGCAGGGTCTCCACGGGCGCGGTCGGGGCGGGCAGCGGGCCGGCGACGGATTCGCGATGCGCCCGGCCGGGCACGGTGCGCAGGAAGGCGCGGTTCTCCGCGATCTCCATGAACCGCGCGCCGGGGTCGAAGCCGTTGCGCAGGGTGAAGTACCAGATGCCCGCCTCGGGGTCGGCCTTGATCGGCCCGTATGCCGTATAGGCGCCGGTGAAATGCACCGTCACCGGTCCGGCATCGTGCAGCCCCATCGTGCCCTGGCCGTTCACCACAAGCTGGAACTGGTCCTGCTGGTGGTAATGCGCGTGTGCCGTGCTGCCGGGGTCCTGCTCGACCAGGAATGCCATCGGGAACAGCGCCTCCCGCGGCGGGTCCTGCTCGCCCGGCTGCATGTTATAGCGGCTGGTACCGATATACAGCGTATGCCAGAACGTGACCCCATCGGCGGCCGATCCGCGGCGGCGGTTGACGGCGGCGGCGGGGGTCGGGGCGATCACGGGCATGCGTCTCAGTCTCCTGTCTGCGGGGCCGAGCAGGCGGCGCATTGGCCCTCGGCTTCGATGGTGGCCTTGCCGACGGTGAAGCCGAGCCGCTTCGCCGCGTCGGCCAGGGCGTGGGCGAGTTCGTGGTCCTCGATCTCTGCCACCTTGCCGCAGCTGCGGCAGATCAGGAACTGCGCGGCGTGGTCGTGGTCGGCATGCGGGGCATGGTCGTCATGGGCGATGCAGCCGACGAACGCCGACAGCCGTTCCAGCTTGTGGATCAGCCCCTGTTCCAGCAGGAAATCGAGCGCGCGGTAGACGGTGGGCGGGGCGGCGCCGTTGCGGGTGGCGCGCAGCCTGTCCAGCAGGTCATAGGCGCCGGTCGGGGCGTTGGAATCCAGGATCAGGCCCAGCACTTCGCGCCGCAGATCGGTCAGGCGCGCGCCCCGGCCTTCACAGATGTGGCCGGCGCGATCCAGCAATGCCTCCGTCGCGGCGGAGAACCCCATGCCTGTCTCCTTTGCGGGGCGGTCCCGTGCACTTAAATAGCACGCATGAGCGAACATGCCACGCACGCCGCCGTGCTGAATGCCATCCGTTTCGACGCGAACGGGCTGGTGCCCGCCATCGCGCAGCAGCACGACACCGGCGAGGTGCTGATGATGGCCTGGATGAATGCCG
>CAYZKM010000132.1:0-10033 GCA_964478525.1 uncultured Bifidobacterium sp. | reverse complement strand
CCGAGGCCGCCGTTGAGGCTGTCCATCTTGTCGTTGTTGTAGCTGATCTGGTTGCCGACATAGTTGACCGACGAACCGATCGTGTTCAGCGCCCGCCCGACCGCGTTCATCTGGTTGATGAAGGTGCCGGTGGCGGTGATCATCGCCGCGATCGTGTCCGCCGAGTCCATCTGCGTGGTCGTGAAGTTGATCGACCCGTACAGCGCCGACCCGCCGAACGTGGCGATGCCGTATGACGAACCCGACTCGTTGCGCGCCACGGCGACGCGGGCGAAGGTGCCGTTGCTGCCGGACAGATCCCCGATCAGCGTCTTGCCGTTGTAGCTGGCGTCCTGGATGAACGTCTGCACGTTGGCGAGCAGCGACTGGAACTGCCGCTGGTAGTTGACGCGGTCGTTGCCCTGCACGTTGGCATCGGACAGTTTCACCAGCACATCGCGCATGCTGGCCATGCTGTTCGAGACGTTGTTCAGGCCCGACTGCGTCGTCGACAGCAGCCCCTGCACGTTGCCCAGCTGCTGGTTGGCGCTGGTCAGCGCGCCGACCGTCGAGCGGACGCTCTGCGCCACCGCGTAGGCCGCACCGTCATCGGTCGAGTCCGCCACGCGGAACCCGGTCGAGACCCGCTTCTGCGCAACGGCCAGCTGGTCGTTGGTCTTGTTCAGGGACTGAAGCGCGATCATCGCGCCGACGTTTGTATTCACAGAATTCAGGGACATGGTATCTTACCCTTGCTGCCCATGGTTGCTCATGCCCCCGCTTTTTGCGGGCTCGATCACGATGATGACGGAACAGGGTTAACGAGCGATGAATCGTGCCCGGTATTTCTAGGCGGACCCGAGATATTTTATCAGCGACAGGCCGTTCGCCCCGGTGATCAGCTGGTAGGACGCCTGCAACTGCGTCTGCACCAGCGACAGCCGCGACAGGGTCTCGGCCATGTCGACATTCTCGGCCGATGTCAGTTGCCTGGTGACCGCCACCTCGGTCTGGTCGAGCTGTGTGCGCGCCGGCGTCAGCGATGCCTCCCGCTCGCCCAGCACGCCGACATCGCCGGCCATCGCGGTGATCGCATCCGTCACGCTGGTGCGGACATCGCCGACCAAGGCCGCGAACCCGGGATCATCGGCCTGCGATCCGCGTAGCGACCCGATGGTCGCCAGGGCCCGCATCACGTCGCGCATATACGATCCCGTCGTGGATGTCCCCTGCGAGACCACCGCGACATTGGCGCTGGCCAGCATCCCCGTGCGCAGCGTGCGGTTTCGCCCGACCTCGACCTCGGGCTGGCCGATGGCATCGGCGGACTGCGACAGATAGGCCGAGAACGGCGTGGTGGCGGGCGCGTTCGATCCGGCCGCCGCCAGCGTCGCCGCTGCGGTCGCGGCGGCACCGTTCGCGCCAAGCCCGCCCACCGCCGTGGCGATGGCGGTATAGAAGGCCGAGCTGGTGATCGTATCGGCGTCCGGCACCGGCGGGTTGGCGCCATCCTGCCCGGCGAAGACATACACCCCGCCGGCCTGGCTGTTCAGCAGCGCGCCGACCTGCGCCAGCGCCGAGCGGGCGTTGGCGGCAATCGTGTCCACCTGGTCGGCGTTCAGCCCGTTCAGGTTCATCAGCTGCGAGCGCAGGTCCGAGGCGATTCCCTCGATCCCGTCCATGGCGGATCGGGTGACGTCCAGCCGCAGCGAGGCCTGGTCGATATTGGCCTGCCAGGCATGGATGGACGCCACCGCCGGGCGCAGGTCCAGCGAGACCGACGCCCCGGCGCCGAGGCCGGCATAGACGTCCGAGACCATGCCGCTGGAGGCCTGCGCGTTCAGCGTGTCGAGCTGCTTGCGTACCGTCGCGCCATCGGCAACCAGCCTGCCAAGCGTGCCGAAGCTGGAGGACGCATAGGCGCCGTCGATCGTGCTCATGGCTGTCTCCTCACCGCGCCAGGTTCATCAGGTCCGAAAACAGTGACTGGATCACCGACATGATCCGGGCATTGGCCCCGTAGGCGGTCTGCAGGGTCAGCATCGTCGCCATCTCGGTATCCATGTTGACGGCGCTGCCGGCCGACAGCCGGCTGGACAGCCCGTCGCGATAGGTCTGTTCCTGCTTCAGCTGGTCCGAGACATCGGCGCTTTCGCGCGACTGCGCCCCGACCAGGGCGCTGGCCTGGTCGGCCAGGGTGGCCGGCGGGGCATAGGGGGCGGCCAGCGTGCCCGCCGGGCCCAGCCCGCTGGTCGCAGTGGCCGGCTGCGGCACGCCGGACTGCGCCTGCGCACCCATCGCATAGTTCAGCACGCGGCTGATCATGGTGGTGAAACCGGCCGGCCCGCCCGTGGGGTTGGGCGTGAAGTCGCTGGCACCGACAGGATCGTTGCCGACCGTCTTGGTGCCGTCCCGCACCAGCGACGGATCGGCCGTGATAGCGGCATTGACCTGGATGGTGCCGGCGAAGCCGACATAGGCGGCCTGCATCGGCGGCGCGCCGGCGGCGGGCACCGTGCCCGCCGGGTCGGTGAACAGCGTCAGCCCCTGTGCGTCGAACCGCCCCGCCAGGTTCTGCGCGAACTCATCCAGTTCGGCCTGGAACGTCGGCAGGGTGCGGTCGCGCAGCGTGATATCGGCGCCGATGCGCCCGCCCACCAGCTGACGCGTGACATCCTGCCCATCCAGCGTGATCGCCGGCACGCCGGCGGGATAGGTATTGGCGGGGGCCAGGTTCGCCGCGGCCATCTGCAGCGCGTCGGCCCCGCGCCGGGTGGGCAGGGCCAGGCCCGCGGTGGTGACGATGATCATGTCGCCGCTGGCCTGCGGCAGTCCCTTCACGCTGACCAGGCCGGCGATCGTGTGCAGAACCGCGTCGCGCTGGTTCTCGAGGTCAGCCGTGCCGCGACCACCGGCCTTCAGCGCGACGATGCGGTTGCTGAGCGTGCCGATCGTGTCCAGCGACTGGTTGAGCGTGGCAAGCGCGGCGGCGATGTCGTCATGCGCGCCCTGGCGCTGCGCCGCGTAGGTGTCGGCCAGACCGTTCACCTGCACGGCCAGCCCATCCGCCGCGGCGACGACGGCGGCCTGCGCCGGCTGGCTCTGCGGCATGCCCAGCAGGGCGGAGAATGAATCGCGCAGCGTGCCGACCAGGCTGGCCAGGTCATCGCCCTGGCCCGGCGTGCCGTGCCTGGCATCGACCGCCGCAAGCGCGGTGGCGGTGGTGGTCAGGCCGGATACGACGCCATCCTGACCGAACACCGCCGCCTGCAGCTCGGCGTCGATACGCCGTGTGGTAACGCCGGTAGTGACGCCGAGGCCGGTGCCCTCGGCGGTCAGGCTGCGCTGCGTGGTCACCTGCGCGGCATAGTCCGGCGTGGCGGCATTGGCGACGTTCTGCGATACCACGCCCATCTGGCGGTTGACATTGGCCAGCCCGCCGATGGCGATCGTCAAGGCGGAATCGAGGCTCATCGCTCAGTGCCCCGGCCCGGGCGTCATCGCTTCATGTCGATGGTCTGCTGCAGCAGATCGTCCGCCGTCGTGACCACCTTGGTGTTGGCCGAGTAGGCGCGCTGGGCGACGATCAGCTTGGAGAACTCGGCCGCGATGTCGACGTTGGACCCTTCCAGTGACGAGGTGACCAGCACGCCGGCGCCGTTTGTGCCGGCCTGTTCCGCCAGCGGCGTGCCGGATTCGAGCGTGGCGGTGAAGGCCTGGCCGTTCTGGCGCTGCAGCGCGTCGGCATTGTTGAAGGTGACCAGCGGCACCTGCGCGATCGTGCGGGTCTGGCCGTTGTCGTAGTTGACGACGATGTTGCCGTTGGCCTGGGTGGTGACGCCCGAGAAGCTGCCGGGGGGGACGCCGTTCTGCGTAAGGCCGCGCAGATTATAGGCGGTGCCGGCATACTGGGTCACGCCGCCGGTCTGGCCATAGGTGCCCATGTTCAGCGTGATGGTCTGCGACACGCCACCGAACACGGCGTCGAACGACATCACCGCGGCGGTATCGGCGGCATAGCCCGGCGAGACGATGGTGCCGGTGACGTTGGAGATGCTGCCGATCGTGCCCTCGGGCACGCTGTTGCCGCTGGCAGATCCGAAGGTGACGGTGGCATCGCCCAGGGCAGGCGTATCGGCATCGGCGGCGTTCAGCGACACGGTCCAGGTATTGGTTGCGGTCTGCACCCAGTTCAGCGCGATCGAGTGAACGGTGCCGAGGGAATCGTAGACATCGATGTTCGAGGTGATCGGGGTCGTGGCGGTGCCGACGCCGTCGGCGGGTGTGGCGGGCAGATTCGCCGACAGCACGACTTCCGTGGTGGCGACGGGATTGAACACGGTCTGCGATACCTGGATCGGGGCCAGGCTGTTCTGGTTGGCATCTCCGGTCTGCGGATCGACCACCCAGCCGTTCAGGTACAGCCCGGCGCTGTTGACCAGATAGCCCGTCTTGTTCAGCTGGAAATCGCCGGCGCGCGAATAGTATTGCTGCGGATTGAAGGTGGGCAGCCCGTTCAGCTGTCCGACCTGCTGCGAGACGGCGAAGAACCCCTGCCCGGCGACGGCCAGGCCCAACGGGTTGTCCGACTGCGTGATGGTACCCTGCACACTGTTGACATAGTCGGGCTTGGCCACCACCGCACCGGGTTCGTTGGTGCTGATGCTGCTGGTCGTCAGGTATGAAATGAAACTGGTGTCCACCCGCTTGAAGCCGGCGGTCTGGCTGTTGGCGACGTTGTCGCTGATATTGCCGAACGCATGGGACTGGGCATTCAGTCCGCTGATCGCACTGTTCATCGCCCCGAACAAGGACATCGTCGCATTCCCTTCGCCGAACCGGCCGCAGCCTGGCCGTTGCGAGGGACGGTTCCGCAGGAAGCGTGCCAAGCGGCAGGCGTTGGATTCACGGCGATTTTTCCGGGCGCACCATCGGCACGGGTTGCCACCCGGCAGGTTTTGCCGGCGCGTTCGTGCCGGGTGCGGCGGGGCGAGGCGCAGGATTCCCGGCGGAACCGGTCTGGCCCGGGATTTGCACGATGCCGCCTTGAAACGATGCAGCGCGCCGATCCGCCACCAGCAGCATCGGCACAGGAGCCCGACCATGCCACCGGTGATGACCGACCTGCCACTGGCCATGCCGCAACCAGGACCGCTCGCTGCCGTCACGGCAGGTGTCGTGACGACCGTGGCGCCGGGCCAGCCGTGCTTCGGTGCGACACTGGCCTCGCTGCAGGCGATGCTGGCCGGGGTGGCGGCAGAGCAGCCGCCGGCGCAGGGCGTGGTGACGCCTGTCACCACGATGGCATCGACGGCGGCCGATCCGGCGGACGAGAGCATGGCCGCCGACATCGCAAACCCGGGCTCTCCCGCAACAGGCCAGGCGGTCCCGCCCGGCCCCAGCGTGACGGTCGCACCGGTGCCCGGACTGCCTGCCGCCGCAACGCCGTCGCCCCCGACCGGCGAGGCCCAAGCGCCGCCGCCGGAACCTGCCGCGCCGCTGCCTTCCGCCCCCCAGCCCTCGCGCCGCCTTCCCGCTCGCCTCCCGGAGGCTCAGGCATCCGACACGCTATCCACGTCCCCGGCGCCGCCGCCGACGCCGACGCCGACGCCCGCGCCGGCGAGACCAATGGCCGCTGCGCACATGCCCGCTGCACCCGCTGCCACCGCGCCGGACGTGGCTCGCGGAACCACTCCGCCGCCGGACCGCGACCAGCCGCCCGCCGACGGCCCGACGCGAACCGGACCGGCCCACAAGCCGCTTCCCGCCAGCCGGAAGGCCGCCACGCGGATCGAGGCGGAGGCATCCCCGCCCTCGGACGGGCCGGCCCCGGCACCGATGGTGACGCCGCCGCCCGTGCCTGCTGCCCCGCCCACCGGCATCCCGGTCAGTTCGCCCCCCGGCTCACCCTCGGGTCCGCCGGCAACGCCCCGCGCCGAACCGCCGGACGCCAGCGTGACGGCGCGGCCGCCGGTGTCCGCCAAGGGGCCGCCGATATGGGCGCCGCCGGAACCGGATGACACCGCCGATCCCGGCAGCACACCGGCGGAAAGCGTCGCGGCCCCTCCCGACGATCCGCTGCCGGCGTCCGCCGCCACGCCGGTCCATGCCGCCGCGGTCGTGCCGGCCCCGCATCACGCCGCGCCGGCGGATTTCGCCGCTCCGCCGCCAGACGCCGCCACGCCAGCCTCGCCCACCGCCGTTCGTCAGGCGCCGGCGCCCGGCGAACAGCTCGCACCCGCGCTGATCCAGCTGGCGCAGGCCGAGGGCGGCACCTCCCGGCTGACCGTGCGGCTCGATCCCGAGGAGCTCGGTCAGGTCGAGGTCCGCATCGAGCGCACGCAGGCGCAGGCCCCGCGCGTGCGTATCAGCGCCGAGCGGCCGGCGACGCTGATGCTGCTGCTGAATGACCAGCCGCGGCTGGAACGCATGCTGGACCAGGCCGGGCTGCCCAGCGCCGGGCGGAGTGTCAGTTTCCACCTGGCACCGGTGCCCCCGCCCGTCACGCCCCCACCCGTCCTGTCATCGCCCGATATGCCCACCCAATCCAGCCCCAGTGGGACCGGTGGCGGGACCGGCGGCGGGTCCGGATCGGCGGACGCCTCGGCCGATCGCGGCGGGTCATCCGGCGGGGCGCCGCGCCACGGCCATCCGACCGGCCAGGCCACGGTGCCGGATCCGGAGACCGCCGCCGCCGACCCGCGCCTTCGCTGGCTGCGCGCCGGCCTCGACATCACCGCCTGACGGAGCCCTGCCATGAGCCTCGCCACCACCGCGCTGCAACAGACCGCCGCGACGACAGCCACGACCGGCAGCACCGGGTCAGCCAGCACGACCGCGCTGTCCTCGCTGTCGTCCAACTTCACCAGCTTCCTGTCGATGCTGATGACGCAGTTGAAGAACCAGGACCCGACCAGCCCGATGGACACCAACCAGTTCACCACCGAGCTCGTGCAATTCTCCAGCGTCGAGCAGCAGATCGCCACCAACACCAGCATGACCAAGCTGATCGAGCTGACTCAGGCCGGCGAGGTGATGCAGTCCTCGGCCATGATCGGGCGGCAGGTCACGGTCGAGAGCGACCATCTGCCGCTGCAGGGCGGCACCGGGAAGGTTCAGTTCACCACCACCGCGGCCGGCCCGGTGCAGATCGCCATCACGTCCGACACCGGCACCAAGATCCGCGATATCACGGTCGCCGCCGACAAGGGGGCGAATGCCTGGACCTGGGACGGCAAGGATGCGTCCGGCAAGCAGCTGGCGGATGGCAGCTACAAGATCGCCGTCACCGGGCGCGGTGCGAACGGCACCGCGGCGGCGATCCCGTTCACCGTCAGCGGCACCGCGAGCGGCATGCTGAGCCAGGATGGCGCGGTGCAGCTGCAGTTCGGCACCCAGACCGTGCCGTTCAGCGCGGTGCGCGCCGTCTCGAACTGACCCGCTCTGCCCGCGCCAGCGCCAGCGGCATGGATTTGCTCGGCTCGCCATGGCACATAGCACCCCGTACCTGCCAGAACCGGCGATGGGGGCCTCATGCAGCGGACGACACGGCGCGTTTTTCTCGGATCGGCCGCAACCCTGGCGGTGGCGCCCGCGATCCTGCGCCAGGCGCGCGCGGCCGAGATCACCTGGCGGATCGGCCACACGGCCCCGCCCAATTTCCCGCTGCATATCCGCCTGGTGGAGGCAGCCGAGCTGGTCGGGCGGCTGTCTGATGGGCGGATGGAGATCCAGGTGCTGCCCGACAGCCAGCTGGGCAGCCAGATCGGGCTGCTGAACCAGGTCCGCAACGGCACGCTGGAGATGTCATCGCTGACCGGCCAGATCCTGACGACGGCCCAGGGCCTGGCGGCGCTGCCGATGACCGGGTTCGCGTTTCCCGGCTATCCCCAGGTCTGGGCGGCGATGGACGGCGAACTCGGCCAGACCATCCGCCGCGAGATCCAGTTGCGGACCGGCATCATGCTGATGGAGAGAAGCTGGGATTTCGGCTTTCGGATCATCACCACCACCGACCGGCCGATCCGGACGCCCGCCGACCTGAAGGGGCTGCGCCTCCGCACCCCGGTCGAGCCGGAATTCGTCTCGCTGTTCCAGGCGCTGCAGGCCAGTCCGATCGCCATGTCGCTGAACGAGGTCTACCCCGCGCTGCTGCGCCGCCAGCTGGATGGGCAAGAGGGGCTGCTGGCGCTGGTTCCCGCCGCGCGCTTCCAGGAAGTGCAGAAGATCTGCTCGCTGACCCATCACGTGTGGGACGGGAACTGGCTGGCCGTGTCGGGCAATGCCTGGAAAGCGCTGCCCGAGGCGCTGAAGAAGGTGGTGGCCGGCGCGTTCGACAACGCCGCCTTGCAGCACCGCGCCGACACCGCCGCGCTGGCAACGACGATCCAGGCGGCGATGACCGAGGCCGGAATGACCTTCAACACGGTCGATCCCGTCCCGTTCCGCGATGCGCTGCGCCAGGCCGGGTACTATCGAGACCTGAAGAAGAAGCTGGGCGACCGGTACTGGGAGATCCTGGAGAAATACGCCGGCAGGCTGGCCTGAGTCACCGCCTGCCGAACATCCGTTCGATGTCGGCCCTGGACAGTTTCAGCACCGTCGGGCGCCCATGGCTGCAGGTGGCGGCGCGTGGCGTGGCCTCCATCTGGCGCAGCAGCGCCGCCATCTCGGCCTGGCTGAGCCGCCGCCCGGCGCGGATGCTGCCATGGCAGGCCAGGCGCGCGACCACCGCGTCCAGGCGGGTATCCAGCGCCGTGGTCTCGTCCAGCTCCGCCAGTTCATCGGCCAGATCGCGCAGCAGCGGCGCGGGTTCGGGCGCACCCAGCGCCGCCGGCAGGGCACGGACCAGGATGGCGCCGGCGCCGAAGGCCTCGATCTCCAGACCGAGGCGCTGCAGGTCCGCCGCGCGTGCCAGCAGCCGGGCGGCATCGGCGCGCGGCAGGTCGACCACCGCGGGCAGCAGCAGGGGCTGGCTGCGCACCCCGCCGTCCAGCATCTGGGTGCGGATCGCTTCATGGGTCAGGCGTTCATGCGCGGCGTGCTGGTCGACCAGCACCAGCGACCCGTCGGCAGCCACGGCGATCACGTAGGTATCCAGCACCTGCGCGACCGGGGCGCCGAGCGGATGGTCGGGATCGGGGATTGGGGTGGGCAGCATGCGGGCGGCGGGGCCGGCGCCGAAGGGCAGCTGGGTGTCGGCCACGCCCATCGCCGGCGGGGCGGGTGCGGGGAATCCCGGCAGCGGCAGGGCCCGGATACCGCCCCCCGCCGGCCGGGAATACGCCAGCCGCAGCGCCGGGCGGTGCTCGGCGAACGACGCGGCCGGTATGTCACCGCCAACCCCGCCTGCCAGGGCGCGGGTGATGCCGCCGATCACCAGCGATCGCACCGCGGCGGCGTCGCGGAAACGCAGCTCGGTCTTGGCGGGGTGGACATTGACGTCCAGCTCCTCGGGCGGCAGGTCCAGGAACAGGGCCACCACCGGATGGCGGCCATGCGCGATCACGTCGCGATAGGCCACGCGCAACGCCGTCTTCAGCACGGGATCGGCGACCGGGCGGCCATTCACCACCAGGCTTTGGGCAGTACCGGTGGCACGTGTCACCGCCGGGGAGCAGGCATAGCCGGTGACCCGCAGCGCGCCACGTTCATGCGAGACCGGCAGCATCACCGCCGCCGCGTCGGCGCCGATCAGCGCGGCGACGCGAACCGCGCGTTCCTGCGCCGGCAGGTCGAAGGCGACGCGGCCGTCGATTTCCAGGCGGAAGGCGACGGCGTGGGCGGCGAAGGCCAGGCGGCGGACCGCGGCCTCGGCGTGATCGGCCTCGGTGCGCGGGTTCTTCAGGAACTTCCGGCGCGCGGGCGTGGCGAAGAACAGGTCGCGCACCACGACGCGCGTGCCGCCCGCGCCCGGCGCCGGCGTGACATCCGAGACCTGGCCGCCTTCCACGGTGATGGCGCAGGCGTGATCGGCCCCGGTATCGGACAAGCCGCGCGGGCGGGAGGTGATGGACAGCCGGGCGGCGGCGCCGATCGACGGCAGCGCCTAGCC
>CAYZKM010000131.1:0-10070 GCA_964478525.1 uncultured Bifidobacterium sp. | reverse complement strand
GCATGATCCCGCTGAGCGGAACCGTGGCAGCGGGTGAATCATGCGATCAAACAATGAGCTAGAGCATGATCCCGCTGAGCGGAATCGTGGCAGCGGGTGAATCATGCGATCAAACAACAAGATAGCGCGCGCTGACCGGTTACGGTCAGCCGGAAAGCGCGGCTAGGCGGCGATCGAGCCCGACCGCCGCCGCAGATCACAGGCTATTTGTTCTTCCAGTCCGGCTTCCGCTTCTCGGCGAACGCCTTCGGGCCTTCGATATAGTCCTGGCTGTCGATGTTCTCCTGCTGGGCCGGATAGACCGTGCGCATCGCCGTTTCCAGCTTCTGCTCGTCCAGCCCCATGTAGGATGCCTGCTTCGACGCCCGCACCGCCTTGGGGGAGCATTCCAGGATCATGCCGGCCCAGCGCTTGGCAGCTTCCAGCGCCTGGCCTTCCGGCACGACCTCGGTGACGAAGCCAAGCTCGAACCCTTCCTTCGCCGGCACGCGGCGCCCGGTCAGGATCATCCCCATCGCCTTCTTGATGGGAATCGTGCGCGGCAGGCGATGCACGCCGCCACCGCCGGCGATCAGCCCGACCCGCGGTTCGGGCAGGGCGAACACCGCATTCTCGGCCGCGATGATGATGTCGCAGGCGAGCGCGGTCTCGAACCCGCCGCCCATCGCCACGCCGTTCACCGCCGCGATCATCGGCTTGAAGTTGTCGAACCGGTGACAGATGCCGGCGAAGCCACGCGGCCCGTTCGGCCGCCGCTTGCCCGCCGCCTGCACCTTCAGATCGTTACCGGCCGAGAACGCCCGTCCGCCGGCCCCCGTCACGATGCCCACCCACAGGTCGTCGCGGGCGACGAATTCATCCCATACCGCGGCGAGTTCGTCGTTGGCGTCGGCGTGCAGCGCGTTCAGCACCTCGGGCCGGTTGAGCGTGACGATGCGCAGCCGGCCCTCGTCCTGGACCGTGCAGAATTGAGTCTTCATTCAACGATCACCTTCCCGGCCTTCAGCGCGCCGATCGCGTCCTTGTCCATGTTCAGCCAGTCAGTCAGCACGGTCGTGCCGTGCTGGCCCAGCAGCGGGGCGGGGCCGACCGCGGGCGGTTCGCCGCCGAAACGAACGGGCCAGCCGCTCATGTCATAGTCGCCGACCTTGGGATGCTTCATGGTCTGACGGATCTTGCGCTTCTTGAAACTGGTATCGGCGGCGAGTTCCGCCGTATCCAGCACCGCCCCGGACGGGATGGTGGCACCGCTGACCATCTGCATCGCGGTATGCTTGTCGTGCTGGCGCGTCCATTCCGACACGATCGCATCGACCTCCTCGCGCCGTTCGGTGCGCGCGGCGGGCGTGGCATAGCGGTCGTCGCCGATCAGATCCTCGCGGCCCATCACCTTCAGCAGGCGCGTCCAGTGTTCCGGATTGGCGGCCGAGGTGTAGATATAGACGTAGTCGTTCGGCCCGCCGCCCTTGCTCGGATAGACCCCGATCGGCGGATTGCCGCCGCCCACCGTCTTGGACCCGGCGCGCGGGGCGGGCTTGCCGTCGGTGCGTTCCATGAAGGTGAAGGCGTTGCGGATGTAGTGCAGGATCGAATCCTGCATCGCGAGTTGCAGATGCTCACCCTGGCCCGTGCGCTGGCGGCGGATATAGGCGCCCAGGATCGAGATCGCCATCAGCATGCCGGTGCCGGTATCGCCGATGGTCGCGCCGGGCTTGCAGGGCGGGCCATCCTCCTCGCCGGTGATCGACATCAGCCCGCCGCAGGCCTGTGCGATCATGTCGAAGGCCAGGCCCTTCTCGTACGGGCTGCCGGTGCCGAAGCCTTTGATCTGGCAGAAGATGATGCCGGGATTGATGGCCTTGATGACGTCATATCCCAGGCCCAGCCGCTCGATCGCGCCGGGGGCGAAATTCTCGATCATCACATCGGCCTGCCTGGCCAGGTTCTTCACCGTCTCCAGCCCGCGCGGGTCTTTCAGGTTGACGGCGATCGAGCGTTTGTTCGAGTTGTACTGCAGGAAGTAGTTTGCATCCTGGTCTGCCTTGTGGCGTCCCGATGACCGTCCGGGATCGCCCGCGCCCGGGTTCTCCACCTTCACGACGTCGGCGCCGAGCCAGGCGAGGGCTTCGGTGCAGGATGGGCCGGCCTCGAACTGGGTCAGGTCGAGTATCTTCAGGCCGGTGAGGCAGTTTTCTCCGCTCATGGGCGTGGCTCCTCCAGGATGATTGCGGCAAGCTTACGCCCGGTTTGCTGGCTGCGTCGAGGCCGGCCGATGGACGGCGGAACTACTCGGCGGTAGGCTGAACGGGACTGATGGGAGGGTAGACCCTGTGCTGACCGTTGAACCGAATGATGCCATCCTGGGTGCGAGCATCCGTGGCATCGACCTGTCCAAGCCGATCCCCGAGGCCGAGTTCGGCCGCATCCTGGCCGCGCTGGGCCGGTATGGCCTGCTGCGCTTTCCGGACCAGCAGCTGGAGATCGGCGATGTGAAGCGGTTTTCGGAATTGTTCGGTGAAATCCAGGGCAATCCGATCAGCACCCTCAATCGCGACCGCCCGTTCCCCGAGGTTGGCATCCTGTCCAACGTGAAGGAGAACGGGGAATATATCGGCAGCCCCGATGCCGGCCAGGACTGGCACACCGACATGTCCTATCGCGACGTGATGGGCTTCGTGAATGTGCTGTACGGCATCAAGATTCCGCGCCGCGACGGCAAGGCGCTGGGCGGGACCGAGTTCTCGAACATGCATGCCGCGTATGACGCGCTGCCGCAGGAGATCAAGACCCGGCTGGATGGGATGACCGCGACCCATAATTTCGAGAAATTCTGGGAGAACATGCGCCAGAACCATGCCTCTGGCCGTCCGGCGATGACGGATGAACAGCGCCGCCGCCGCCCCCCGGTGGTGCATCCGGTGTTCCTGACGCATCCGATCACCGGGCGGAAGGTGCTGTATACGAATATCGGCTACACGATGCGCATCAACGAGCTTTCCGAGAAGGAAAGCGACGAGATGCTGGACTTCCTGTTCCGCCATCAGCTTGAAATGCGGTTCCGCTACACGCATGAATGGAACGAGAACGACCTGCTGATCTGGGACAATCTGGGCACCATCCACCGCGCCATCGCCGATTATCGCCCCGACGAGATCCGGCTGATGCGGCGCTGCCAGGTGCTGGCGACCAAGGCGTTCGATCCGGCCTTCCTGCGGCCGGCACATGAAGCCGCGAAACAGGCGGCCTGAGGGGGAACGGCGATGCGCTGGGTACGATTTTCCAAGGATGGCAGGACCGCGTACGGGTCGGTTTCCGGCGATACCATCACCGAGGTTGCGGGAGAGCCGTGGGGCGATGCGACGCCCACCGGCGCGACCCATAGGCTGTCGGCGGTGAAGGTCGAGGTTCCGGTGATCCCCAGGACCTTCTACTGCGCCGGCATCAACTATGCCGCCCATATCCGGGAGATGGCGGAAAAGCGCGGCGTGAAGCCGGTGTTTCCGGAAAAGGCCGATATCGGCTATCGCGCCAACAACGCGCTGATCGCCGATGGGGAAGACGTGGTGATCCCCGCGCACGCCCCGCCCAAGGTGAACTACGAGGGTGAGCTGGTCGTGGTGATCGGCAAGCAGGCCAAGCACCTGACGGAAGAAAACGCGATGTCGTGCGTGTTCGGCTATACGATCGGCAACGACGTGAGCGAGCGCACCTGGCAGCGCGGCGACCGCACCTTCTGGCGCGGCAAGAACACCGACACGTTCAAGCCGATGGGCCCGTTCATCGAGACCGCTGTCGACCTGGACGCGATGCAGACGGTGATCCGCGTGAACGGGAAGGAGGATCTTCGTTTCAAGACCAACGACATGATCTTCGGCATCGCCCACTATATCGCGGCGATGACGAAATACATGACGCTGTATCCCGGCGACGTGATCTGGATGGGCACCGACGGCACATCCCCCGACCTGGTGGATGGCGATGTCGTGGAGGTCGAGCTGACCGGTCTCGGAGTGCTGCGGAACCGGTTCGTCAAGGCGGCGGCATAGGACAGGGGAGACGACCATGGGCAGGCTTGACGGCAAGGTCGCGATCGTCACCGGCGCAAGCCGCGGCATCGGCCAGCAGATCGCCGAACTGTTCGCCTCGGAAGGTGCCAGGGTGGTCTGCGCTGCCCGCACGATGAATGAAGGCGAGCACCGGATGCTGGAAGGGTCGCTGGCCCGCACGGTGGAGAACATCCGCAAGGCCGGCGGCGAGGCAACCGCCGTCACCGCTGACGTTTCATCTGAAACCGACTGCATCGCCCTGGTGGACGCCGCCCGCCGCACCTACGGCACCGTCGACATCCTGGTGAACAATGCTGCGCTGAACTACTATATTCCGACCGAGGCGTATCCGACCAGCCGCTGGATGCGCTGTTTCGCGGTGAACGTGCATGCACCGTTCATGCTGTCGAAAGAGGTGCTGAAGGACATGATCCCGCGCCGGTCCGGCGCGATCGTGAACATCAGCTCGGGTTCGGCCATCGGGCCGGGGCGCGGTCCATACGCGGATCAGGAAGTTCGTGGTGGCGTGATGTATGGCGCCACCAAGGCCGCGCTGGAACGGATGACGCAGGGCCTGGCGCAGGAGGTCGCGCATTACGGCGGGATTTCAGTCACCGCCGTGTCGCCGTCGCAGGTGGTGCCGACGCCGGGGACGATCCACTTCAAGCTGGTCACCGGCAAGGATGACCCCAAGGGCGAACATCCCCTGTACATGGCCCGCGCGGCTTTGCTGCTGGCCAGCGAACCGGCCGACAGGATCAACGGGCGGGTGACCTACAGCCAGCAGATCCTGAAGGAATACGGCTGGATCGACAGCGCGCAGGGCCGCGGCGTGACGATCCGTGGATCGGGGTATTCCGAGGTCTGAGTTCTGGATCGACCAGACCGTCATGGCCGGCCCGCGCCGGCCATGACGGGTGTGGCGACAGCCTGCCAGGCCTACTCCGCCGCGCGTGCCTTCGGCGGCTTCGGCCAGCGCGCGGCCATGCGGGGCAGAACCTCCTCGACCAGGCGCTTCGTCTGGGCGTACATGTCGGCATCGCCGTTCGCCGCCGGGCGCAGGATGAACTTGGACGCCCCCGCCGCGACATAGGCCTCCAGCCGTTCCATGATCTCGTCGGCGCCACCGAACGCGAAATGATCGCGCGCGTCGCGGCCCGTGCGTTCCTTGTAGCGGTCCATGATGCGCGCCACGCCCGGTTCGTCCATCGCGCCGAAGCGATAGGCGAAGGCCGCGCCGTAGTGATCCTCGTCGATACTGCGCCCCGCCGCGGGCAGTGCCGCCTTGATCGCCGCGATCACCTGGCCCACCGCCTCGGGCGTTTCCGATCCCGCCTGCCAGCCGGTGCCGTACTTCGCGGTGCGTCGCACCGCGGCATCCGATGATCCACCGATCCACATCGGCAGGTCCGGCTGCACGGGGACAGGAGAAATCGACGCCGCCGTCAGCTTGAAATGCCGGCCGTCATAGTCGACCGCCGCGCCGGTCCACAGCCGGCTGATGATCTCCAGCGCCTCGTCCGTGGTCCGCCCGCGGGTCTTCGCATCCAGGTGCATCGCCGTCCATTCCGGTCCGCGCGGGCTGCCGATGCCGAACCCCGGCAGCAGGCGGCCCTGCGACAGCACATCGATGGTGGCGCATTGCTTGGCCAGCAGCACCGGGTCGCGCATCGCGACCGACACGACGTTGACGCCGAACTTGATCCGCCGCGTCCGCCCCGCGATCGCCGCCAGCGCGGCCATGCATTCCAGGATCGGCGTGCGGCTGATGATGCGGTCAGTCTGCCAGATCGAGTCCAGCCCGCCTTCCTCGCACAGATCCACCCAGCGCCAGAACCCGTCGATGCTGTCGAACGGATATTCCATCAGGCCGATGCCCGCCGCGATCGCGCGTGCCATGGTCAAGCCTCCTGTGCTGCCGGGGGGATCTTGCCGTCAGGCGGCCAGCCGACGATCCCGGCCTCCAGCGGCACCTGCATGTGCCGCAGCAGCATCGAGAACGCCGTCCAGTTCCCCAGCGCGATCACGAATTCCACCAGCTCGCCAGGCGAGGTCACGTGTTTCGCGACCTCGGCCCAGCTGGCATCCGATATCGTCCGCCCGGCCAGAGATTCGTCCGTTGCCGTCAGGATCGCCCGGTCCGCCGCGGTCAGCCGGTCCGAACCGCGCCAGTCGCGCACCGCCAGCACGTCCTCGGGCGGGATCGACGCCTCGGACGCCACGCGCCAATGCTGGGTCCATTCGTATTCCGATCCGGTGACCCAGGCGATGCGCATGATCATCAGTTCCCGCAGGCGGGTGTTGAAGGTATTGCGCAGCAACAGGGTCGTGAGCTGCCCATACACCGCCTTCAGCACGGCCGGGTTGTGCGCCAGCGTGCGGAACGCCCCACCACGCGCGAACCTCTCGGCCAGCCCTGTCTCGGCCGCGATCCGCAACGCTTCGTCCATCGGCACCAGGGGCACGCGATCGGCCATGGTTCCCTCCTGTCCTGTCGTCGGCCCATCGTCACCCGCCCAGCGTGATGCTGCAATACGCCGCCGTGGCTGGCCTGCGGTCCCGCCCTGGTGCATGGACACCCGACGGGAGGAACCGACGCTTGCCACAGACACGCACGGGTGCCGCGACACGCGCGCCGATCCGCAGCCTGATGGCGGCGCGGTATGCCGATTTCTGGCGCCTGTGGTCGGTGGGCCTGGTGGTGTTCGTGGTGCGCTGGCTGGAAACCGTCGCCGTTGCGGTGGTGGTCTACGAACGCACGGATTCGGCCTTCCTGGTCGCGATGATGACGATGCTGCGCCTGCTGCCGATGGGGCTGCTGGGCGCGTTCCTGGGCGCCTGGGCCGAACGGATCGAGCGGCGGGCCACCCTGATCGCCGTGGTGGCGCTGATGGGCGTCAACTCCGCGGTGCTGTGCGTGCTGGCGCATCTGGGGCAGCTGGAGGTCTGGCACCTGGGCGTGACCAGCGCACTGAACGGGCTGGGCTGGGCCACCGACAATCCCGTCCGCCGGGTGATGATCGGCGATTCCGTGGGCGCCGATCGGATGGGCACGGCGATGTCCTTCGATGTCGGCGCGTCCAATGCCAGCCGCATGGTCGGGCCGACCGTCGGCGGGTTCGTGCTGGCCCATGTCGGCATCGACGGGGTGTTTGCCGTCAGCGTCGTGCTGTATGCGCTGGCGCTGCTGACCGCCTGGCGCATCCGCTATCGCAACGCACCCAACACCGGGTCCGGGTCGGTCCTGGCGCGCATCGCCGAGGGGCTGCAACTGGTCCGGGGTGACCGGCGCCTGTTCGGCATCCTGGTCGTCACGGTGATCTTCAACGTCTTCGCCTGGCCGTTTTCCAGCATGATCCCAGTGATCGGGCACGATCGGCTGCATCTGGGGCCCGAGGGCGTGGGCATCCTGGCCAGCATGGACGGCATCGGGTCCTTCGCCGGGGCGGTGCTGCTGGCGCTGCTGGCCCGCCCGGCCTGGTATGGGCGGACCTATTGCTGGGGTGTGCTGGTCTACATGGTCATGCTGACCGTGTTCGCGCTGTTGCCGTTTCCCGGGCTGGCCGGAGCGACGCTGATCGGCACGGGGCTGGGCCAGGCCGGGTTCGCGACGATGCAGGCGACGCTGGTCTACCTGGCATCGCCGCCCGAGATGCGGTCCCGCATCCTGGGCGTGCTGTCGGTCTGCATCGGCACCGCGCCGATCGGGTTCATCTGGATCGGGCTGCTGGCCGAGGCGATGGGCGCGCACTGGGCCACCGTCGTCACCGGCGTGACGGGCCTGCTGGCAATGGCCGCCACCTGGCGGCTGTGGCGGACGATCTGACGGTTCAGGCCGCCAACAACTGATCGTATTGCCGCCGCCGGCGCTGCAGCAGCCGCCAGCCGAGTGTGGCCGAGACATTGGACAGCCGCCCCCGCGGCGGCAGGCCGACGGCCTTCAGGATCATCCCGGTACCGCGCTCGATATGGCGGAACTGATAGCAGCGCATCGCCCCGGCCATATAGGCGGCGGTGCAGTGCTGGTGCCGATAGGGCTGGCTCTCCGGTTCGTTGCCGCAGTGATAGGCATAGGCGAGCTCGTCGTCCTCGCTCTCGCCGATGCGGCCCAGCGCGATGCGCAGGCGGCGGACGACACCGATCCTCTCGCGGTCCAGATAGCGCCGCATGTGATCGTAGAACAGCTTGAAGTGGCGATACTCATCGGCCGCGATCAGCCGGCAGACCTGCTTCAGCACCGGCTCCTCGGCCGCCTCGGCCAACGCGGTATAGTAGCTGGACGTCCCGGTCTCGACCATGCAGCGGGCGATCAGCTCCCCGGTGCGGGACCCGCGGATCGAGGCATTGGCGTCGACCTGCACCTTGTAGCCGGCCTGGTATCGCGCGAAGGCGGCGCCATAGTCCCAGGACGGATCGGCCAGGGTGGCCCATTTGCCCAGCGCCTCGCCATGCTGCACCTCCTCGGCGGCCCAGTAATCGGCCGCGGCACGGAAATCCGGGTCGTCGCCGAACACGCCGTTCAGATACCGGGCATAGTCCAGGCCGTTGCGTTCCACCATCGCGGCGGCCTTCACCAGGGGAACCATCAGCGGGTCGACCTTGGCCGGGTCGAACCGTGTCCAGTCGACATCATCCAGACGCCAGTGCTTCATGCGCGGTCCCGTTGCTTGGGCGTTGCCGGTCGGTATTCCTCGCGAAGTATAGGTGCTGGGGGTGGGGCAGGGAAGCGGGTGCGGGTGACGCGGCGATGGCGGGGCGTTAGAGCATGATCCCGCTGAGCGGAACCGTGGCAGCGGGTGAATCATGCGATCAGACAATGAAATAGCGCGCGCTGACCGGTTCCGGTCAGCCGGAAAGCGCGCTAGGATGATGGCCCACCGCATCGAGATGTCCTGCCTTGGCCACGCTGTTCGAGATCGCAGACGCGGTCGCCAATCCCGACCATACCGTCACCATCGTCTGGTCGGATGGGGTCAGCGCCGTGGTCGACTTCCTGCCCTTCTTCGACCGCGGCGGCTGGTTCAGCCCGCTGCGGGAAGCCGATTACTTCATGTCGACAATGATCCGCCTGCCGGATGGAGCGGGGCTGACCTGGCCCGAGGAGATCGACTACTCGGCCGACTGGCTCCGCGCCCAGGCCTTCCCCTTCGGCCTGCCGGACGCCTAGGCGCGGTTTGCGTCCGGCACGGAATCCCTATGGGCGCAGGCCGGTCAGCCACGCCTTGGGCAAGGCAGAAGACCGGCCGCCCGATCGGGGATGCGCCGTCAGCGCGACCCGCTCAGCAGCGACTCCGCGGCCTCCACCATGGCGCGGGCGGCATGCACCCGGTCCAGCGCCATGAACTGCTCCTCGATGTCGGTGCCCTGCATCTGGTTCAACTCCGCCTCGGCCTCGGCCAGGCGACGCTCCCCCTCGTCCTTGCTCAGTTCGGCGATCGGCAGCGCTTCGTTTGCCAGCACCGTGCAGCGTTCCGCGGTCACCTCGGCGAACCCGCCGGCGACGAACAGCTGCTCCACGATCTGGTCGTTCTCATACAGCGCGATGGTGCCGCCGCGCAGCGTGACCATCATCGGCGTGTGGCCTTCCAGCACGCCCATGTCGCCTTCCGCGGCCGGGATCACCACCATCTCCACCGAACGGGACAGAAGCAGCCGTTCCGGGCTGACGATTTCCAACGCGACGGGCATGACCGCTGATTCCTCGATAACGCAGGCCAGGGGCAACCTGGCGTCCATGGCTCGGGCGCCGGATCCCGCACGGGACCCGGCGCCGCGGCTGTCTTGATCAGGCGTTGGCCTTCATCGATTCGGCCTTCGCGACGGCCTCCTCGATGGTGCCGACCATGTAGAACGCCGCTTCCGGCAGGTGGTCGTATTCGCCGGCGCAGATCGCCTTGAAGCTACGCACCGTGTCCTCGACCGGCACGAACTTGCCGGGGAAGCCGGTGAACACTTCGGCCACATGGAACGGCTGCGACAGGAAGCGCTGGATCTTGCGCGCCCGGGCCACGACCAGCTTGTCCT
>CAYZKM010000130.1:0-10187 GCA_964478525.1 uncultured Bifidobacterium sp. | reverse complement strand
ACCGGGACCAGGACGAAATCGGCCGCGGTCATGACGTGGCCCATGAAGCTGTGCACCGATGGCGGCACGTCGATCACCACCAGGTCGACCGCGTCGCTGGCCGCCAATTGCGCCAGCACGTTCAGCAAGTGTTCGGGCGCGACAGATGCCAGGGCCGGGTTCGGCTGCCCGTCGGCGCCCGCCGTGCGGCGGTTCCACCATTTCGACAGCGTGGCCTGCGGGTCCAGATCGACGAACACCACGCGCTGGCCGGCGGCGGCGGCGGCCACGCCGAGTTCGCGGGCCAGCGTCGAGGCACCCACGCCGCCCTTCTGCTTCGCCAACATCAATGTGTGCATGGCCAAGACCCTTTCCGCGTGACGGAGGCATCCGCCTGTCCGGCGTTATCGTAGGGTCCGGGCATTGCCGCTGGCAAATCGGTACTCTGGCAAATCGGTGCTAAAGCCGACCGGTCAGGGCACGCCAGCCGATGCTGACCGCCGCGCCGGTGACGGTCGCCGCCGCCGACAGGCCGCAGAACAGCGTGGCGGTGCCGCTGGCCGAACCGACGCCGGTGGCCGCGACCAGCAGCACGCCGATCACCGCGCCGGACGCGCAGGCCGACACGGTCGCCTCGGCCAGCGTGATCGGCTGCGCCATTGCCGGACGTTCCTGCGCGGCGGCAGGACGGATCAGTACCGCGCCGACCATCAGCAGGGCCGCCAGCCCCCGGCATGCGCGGGTCCGCATCAGCGGGCACCTGCCATCTTGTTGGCCGTGCCGACCAGCGTGTCGGCGGCAACCCGGGCCGAGGCGTCGTCCAGCCACGCGGCCAGCCAGTCGGGACGCGGGGCTTGCAGCTGGGTCGCCGCCATCACCGCCGCCGCCAGGTCGCCTTCGCGCAGGACGGTGTCGATGCGGACCAGGCGTTCATCCGGTTCCTCGGGCGGCGGGGCCGACACGCGCAGCACGGTGCGCTTGAACCAGCCCACCGCATCGCCACGGTCGCCGAACACCGCGGCGCTGAACCGGTCGCGCAGGTGGTTCGCCGCGGGGATGCCGGTTTCGGCATAGGGTGTGATGCGATCCAGCAGTCCGGTCATCTCGGGCGTCGGCGCCAGGGCGGCGCGCGCGGCGGCGAGTGGACGGGCGAAGCCGTCGCGCTGGCGCAGCGCATCGGCCAGGTCGGACAGGGCGGACAGGCCCAGCGAGGACGTCACGCGGGTCAGGCGCTGTTCCAGCTGTGCGACATCGGCCTTCAGCCTGGCGACCGTCGCGTCCGAGGCCTTGGCGCGCTGATCGGCCTCGTTGACCCGGCGTTCCAGCTGCGCCACCGCGTCACGCGTCTCGACCGCCATTGTGTCGGTCGTGCTGTGCATGTTCAGGCTGCCCAGCACGGACGGTGCCCACAGCGGGCCGGTCGCCGCGACCAGGATCGCCACGACGGCAAGCATCCGGACACCCCGGGTTTCGGCCGCGGCCTGATTGGAACTGTCCCCGTGATCCATGATGCCGGCTTCCTTTTCTCAGGCGTTCATGCGCCCGCAGGGTGCCCGGATGCCGGCATCGGACGCATGCGCGCGGCCATGACAACGATCATCGGGCGCCGCGGCGCGTGTCGATCCGTCATCATAGTGCCGGGTCAAATCGCTGTCAGCGCGGAAATCACCGCATGGACCAACAACGCGGCGATCACCCCGACGACGATTGCGTTCGCAACCGAGCGGCTGACCGCCAGGCTGGATGTCTTGGGACCCAGCGCGATCAGAATGGACGTGATCGACGCTATGAATCCGCTCAATGCCGCCTTGACCAGCACCCAGTACATCAGCGGCATCGGCCAGCCGCCGGCGGACAGAACGTTTCGAAAAAATAAGCTCCTGAACAGTTCGCGATATTGCCCGGGAAACTGGAACGACCAGGTCTCCTGCGAGGCCCAGGCACCCAGCAGCAGCGACAGGATCAGCAGCACCACCGCACCGGTAATCATGCTGATGGTGATCGCGGTAAAGATATAGAAGCGGCCGGGGATGCCCAGATTGTCCATCGCCTGGAACTGCGACGTCAGCACGCGGTTGCCGACATCGGCGGCGATCACGGCGCTGTTGCGGGCGACGAACAGGATCGTGGTGATCAGCGGCAGCGCCACCCGCGCCTGCACGGTGCCAAGCCCGACCAGCGTCTCGTCGTGCAGCAGCGATTTCAGCAGGCCGCCGTAACTGTAGTAGTTGAAGCCGAACCAGATGGTGACGAAGCCGGTGATGCAGGCACCCGCGGCTATATACATAAGCATGACAGGCGAGGCGCACAGCAGCCACATATAGCCCAGCACATAATGCGTCAGCCACAGCCCCCGCGACCGCCGCGCCGGCTCGGCGCGCCCCAGCCGCCACGCCCTGCCCCGCTGCGGCGGCGCATCGACGGGACCGGCTCCCGCCGCGGCGGCCAGGCCTTCTTCCAGCGCGGCGGCGTTGGGTGCGACCTCGACCAGGCGGCGCTGGATCGGGTCCATCACCAGCACGCGGTCGGCCAGCGGCAGCAGCTCGGCCGCATGGTGCACGGCGATCAGCGCCGGCTTGCCCATGGTGCGGCACAGGCCGCGGATCACCTCCACCAGCCGCCGGGACGAGATGATGTCCAGCCCCGAGTTCGGCTCGTCGAACAGCAGCACGGGCTGGTTCGACAGCACGGTGCGCGCGATCGCCAGGCGCTGGCGCTGCCCACCGCTGCAGGCGCTGACGGCGTTGCGCGGGTCGATATCGGCCAGCATCGGCAGGACATCGGCGGTCAGGTTCGGCGATCCGTCGGGCGCGTGATCCTGCGCGATGCGCAGATTGGCCTGCGCATCCAGCTCGTCGAACAGGGCATGGCTCTGGAACACCACGCCGCCGACGCCTTCATGGTCGGCGGTGGCCAGGTCGATCTCCCGCCCGCCGCAGGACAGCCGGCCGGCCACCTCCCACCCGCCGGCGCCGGTTTCCAGCAACCCGCCCAGCAGCATCAGCAGCGTCGATTTGCCGCAGCCCGACGGGCCGACCAGCAGCACGACCTCGGACGGGCCGACCTCGATGGCGGCATCGCGCAGGATCGGCACGCCATCGGGCCGGGTGATCGACAGCCCGGTCGTCGTCAGACCCGCGCGCGGCATGAAATCGGCGTTCATGGCCGGCCCAGCCGTTCCAGCGGATGCACCGCCGTGCGGTCCAGCGCCTGCACCTCGTCGCGTTGCGCCGGGGTCATGAACACCACCACCCGGTCGCCGCGTCCGGCGATGGTGGCCCGGATCACCGTCGCCGCGACCAGGTTCAGCTCCTTGCTGCCGCGCAGGCTGACCAGCAGCCGGGGCGCAAAGCGGGACAGGTCGTTGGCGCGCAGGATCGCCTCGGCCGCATAGGGGCGGAAGCGTTCATCGAAGACCATCTCGGCCACCAGGCCCTGCAGCGTGGCGTTGCGCGTCAGGTCGCGGGCCAGCTCGTTCTGGAACGAGCGCAGGAACTGCGCCGCCTGCGGGCTGTCCATCAGCTGCCCGACGATGCGCTCCGCCACCCCGCGGTCGCGCAATTCCTGGATGGCGGCCCGCATCGCGTCCTCGACCGGTTCCATGTTCCACGGCCGGTCGGTGAACGGATCCAGCATCGCCACCGCGTTGGCGCGCAGCATCCGCGACGGCAGGCCGCGGAAATGCCGTTCCAGCATCGGGCGGATGTCGCGGGTGACCAGCTCGCGCAGCATCGGTTCCACGCTGCGCAGCAGCCCGCGCCAGGCCCCGTTCTCCTGCATCACCTGCCAGGACGCGCGCGTGCTGGCCTGGAACACGGCCAGGAACCGGTCGCGGTAGTCGGCGGCGAATTCGGGGGAGGTCAGGATATCCCGCACGCTGGACGACAGCGCGACGACGAAGGCCGAGATCTTCTCGCGGATGCCATCCCGTTCCGCCGCCGAGGCCAGCAGCCACAGCAGGCGCGCATCGGCGGGCAGCGACACCGGCTCGGTCGCGGTGACCAGCAGCGGGTCGAGCGGGTCGTAGAAGCCGACGCGGATGATGCCGTCCGCCGTCGTCTCGGCATTGCCGAACCGCACCGCCACGCCGCTGTCGCGCAGCGCGAAGACGGCCGGGGCGATGGCGGCATCCGCCGCCGCCAGCGGGTCGGCCAGGCGCGCCGCCGATGGCCCCTGGCTGGGCCGGTGCGGCAGGCTGGACAGGCCGACGCCGACGCCGATCGCCAGGAAAATCGCGCTGGCGGTCCAGTCGCGGGTGGGGCTGATACGCCGCTGGCGATTGACGGCGCGCCGGCGCAGCGTCAGGCGCAGGGTCCTGAGGGACCGGCCCAGGACGGCGTCGGTCATGACAGCCCGATCGCGGCCGCGGCCACGTCACGACGCGATGAGATACGGCGGGTCAATTCCCGCGAGAGGATGATAATCACCGCCGCGTCCTACCAGACTCCCCCCCGCTCGCGAAACTGCGATCTGGAGGAGTGCAACGATTGGTGGCGGATCGTCGCGCGAGACACCCGATCCCGAATGGGACCAAGGCCGCTTTACAGCCGAACGCCCGCGCTCCTATAAGCCGAGGCTTGGCCAGTGCATGGGGAATTCAACGTTGACAGTCGCGGACGATCCTTCTCGCCGATTCGCGGATCTCGTGAAACTCAGCGGCTGGCAGACCAAGGTCATCGACCGCGCCCAGGAACAGCATCTGCTTGAAGAAGGCGTCACGCGCTTCGGGCTGACCCTGGACGAGGCGCGGGGGATCATGCGCGCGGTCGCCGAGGACAGCCACTATGTGTTCGAGGGCGAGACGGTTCGCCGGATCGAGCAGGTGATGGCCCGCCAGGCCGGCAGGCGCGGCAGGATCTCGCGCAGCCAGTTCATGCACACGGCCCAGGTGCTGCGGGATTTCTCGAACAATTCGATCTCGGACCTGGAAGCGCGCCGGCAGCTGAAGCGCGTCATGATCGAGAATGGCTGGCAGCCACGCCGCGCCGGCCTGCTGCGGACCCGGAGATGGTTCCGCGCCATCCAGGCCTGATGGCCCCGGCCGGCCCGCCGGTCCGGACCGACCCGCCCGCAGACGCGGCGGTGTAATCCGATGGACATGATCGACCTGCTGGGCGATGTCGCGCGGTTCCTGTTCCGGGGCCTCGCGATCGTCGCCCCGTTGCTGTTGTGGCAATGGATCGTGCTGCTGGGCCGCCCGCCCCGCGGCGTGTTCGGCATGTCGGACGCGACGGTGATCAGCGGGGCGATGCTGGGCGCGGCGGCGCTGCCGCTGCTGATCCCGGGCATGGCGCTGACCTGGGACGCGATCACCGGGCCCGATGGCGTGTGGGACCTGACGATGGCCGAGTTCCAGCACCGCGCCCTGCGCTATGCGCTGCGGGCGGTGCCGGAACTGCTGGGCGAAAGCGTCTGGGGCGAGATGCGCACGGAATTGCGGGTGTGGATCGCGCTGGCGCTGGTGTTCTGGCTGCTGCGCATCGGCATCGGCCTGTCGATGCGGCGCGGACGGCACGCGACCAATTTCCTGCTGGCCGAGGGCGCGACCTTCCTGGCCAGCCTGTACGGCATGGTCTATGTCGGCCCGCTGCTGCTGTGGACGGTCAACCGGCTGAACTTCTGGACGCTGCTGGTGCTGATCCTGCTGATCCAGGATTTCCGCCACAACGACCCGCCGATCGTGCCGCGCCTGATCTCGGCGCTGTCCGGCATCGCCCGCTTCAACCGCCAGCCGATGTCGGCCGTCAGGGTGGTGGATTGAGGTAGTTGGACTGGCCGGTGACCCGGCGCTTCATCAGCGACCAGGTCAGCCCGATCATCAGCGTGACCGAGACGATGGCGAGGAAGCTGTAGCTGCGCGTCTGCGCTCGGCCGAGGTCGATCGCGTCCAGCTCCGACAGCGTGAACATCCCGGCCAGCAGCAGCGCCACCACGAATGCCAGGCCCGCCGGCCCCAGCGACAGCCAGGTGATGCGGAAGAACAGGATGTGCCCCAGCAGCAGCGCCGCGCCGGCGGCGAGCTTCAGCGTGAACGGCGCGGCACCGGTGACCCAGTCGAGGAAGCTGACCCCCGTGGGGTTCCAGGTCGCGAACACCAGCACGAAGCAGGCCATCAGCCGGACGGTGATGCCACCGGGGCTCATGCGGGACAGGCCGGCATCGTATCAGGCGCGCGGGACGACATCAGGCCAGGGTGCGGGAATCCATCTGGCCCGACAACCGGTAGCGGATGATCGAGAAGCAGGTTCCGGTGCCCAGCAGCAGGACGATGGCGGCCTGGATGGTCAGGGTGCGCTGCAGCCAGTCCGACAGGTCGATCCATCCGAAATCCGAGGCGAGCCAGATCAGTGTCAGGATCAGGAACACCAGCGGCAGGCCGAGGAGCAGGCCGAGCGAGCGGATCGTGGCGTTCACGCAGACGATGTATCCAGATATTAATACAAATAGAGTAAAAAGCTTCGCGACCCACAGTTCCGTACCGGTTTGTACGACCCAGTGGTAATACGAATAGCCACTGGGGTTGTACGTGCCCATCACCAGCATGAGCACTGCCAGCATGCGGACGAGAATGGCAAGCGGCTGACCGTACATCGCGTGCCCTTGTGCAGCAAAATCCTTGAGTCTCGCGACTTTGTAACATATGGTTATGGGCGTTGACGAGGGCGTTTTCGAGCGACTAGCCTTGCGTCTGCGAACCCATCCGATGGGTGTTCGGTCGGTTTCACCAACAGGAAAAAGGCAGATGATCAAGCGATCCGCCATCCCGTGCTTTCGGCGTGGCTCGATCCCGGGCATCGCCAATGGCCGATAGTCGCGATTGCGCGCCGATAATGGTGCTTGGACGAAACGAATCCGCCAGACCGGCCGCGGACGACCTGCAACCGCAAGCTGAACCTTCCCCGTCGGAAGCGCGCGCTTCGGACCCGCTGGCGCCAAGGCCGACGGTGCCGGAATCGATCACGGCCGCACCGGCCGCCGCATCGCCGGCGCCCGCCATCCAGGCCCTGCCGGGACGCACCCGTGGCAGCCTGCTGGCCGCTGGCTGCGCCGTCATCGCCCTCGCCGCCGCCTGTGTGACCCTGGCCGCCCCGCAGCTGCGTCCGATCGTCATCGCCGAAAGCAACAGCCTGCTGGGCAGCGGCAATCCCGTCGCCGGCTGGCTGACGGAGGACGATGCCGCGCGCCGGGACCTGGCCGCGCTGCTGCCGCGCATCGCCGATCTCGACACCGACGTGCGGGCCATGCGCGCACGGCTGACGCAGGTCGAAACCCGCCTCGCCGAGACCGCCACCCAGCTGCACGAAGGCCTGGGCAGCATCGAAACCATCGCCCGCACCGCCGAGGAATCGAACCTCCGTGTCCGCCGGATCGACGAAGCCAGCCAGGTCCTGACCGCCCGCATCCGGGCCGCCATATTGGTTTCGGCCGCGGCCCGGCTGCGTCGCGATGTCGATACGGGCATCCCGCTGGACGAAACGATCGGCATGCTGACGCCGAACGGGCCGTTCCCCGAACCCGTCGCCCAGGCCGTGCAGACGGTGCGGCAATCGCGCGACGGCGTGCCGACGATGCGCGACCTGGGGCTGGGATACGAAGCGCTGGAGGCACGCATCGTCGCGCAGACCGCGCAGACCCAGCCGCAAGGTTTCGGGCGGGTGTGGGCCTGGTTCGCCGGGCGCGGCCCCGACCCGGTGGCAACCGTGCTGGACCGGCTGCACATGCTGGCCGCCGAGGGGCGGTTCAGCGAAGCGGCGACGCTGCTGGAACGATCCCCCTGGCGCCAGGACGCGGCGGAGTGGATCGCCCAGGCCCGCGCCAGGACCAGTACCGTGCAGGCTGTGCGCACGATCACCGCCTATGCCGTCGAGCAGGTGCAGGCGCCCGCGAATTTGAGCAAAGGACAGTAATGAACAAGACGGCCGCTTTCGGCCAGCATCGCGCTGGCCCGTCAATGCTTTTTGCGACGCTGCTGCTGGCCAGCACGGGACTCGCCGCCGCGGCGACCCTGACCGACCGGCTGCCGGCGTCCGACCCTGCCATCGAACAGCGCACCTTTCAGCCACCGATCATCGCACCGCGCCCGGCACCGTCCGACCCCTCGGTCATCGTCTCGGCCGCCACCTCGGTGTTCAATGCCGCGGCATGGACCGTTTCGGGCCTGATCAACCTGCCATCCGCCACGGGAACGTTCCTGTGGGAAACATCCTATATGCTCGGGCTGAACACCACGCCGGTGCGGCGCGCCCCGCTCAATGAACCGCTGCCCGACCCCGAGGCCGAAGCCGCCGAACGCCAGGCCGCCGAACGGGCCCGTCTGGCGGCGAACCGGGTGGAGCCGGCGAAGGCCGAACCCGCCGCCGCCAGGCCTGCCCCGCCGCCGATGCCGGTGGTGACGATGCCCATCGGCCCGGTGAAGGAAATCGACCAGGGCCTGCTGACCAACTTCGTCTACGACCGCTCCGCCAGACGAGAGGACGGGACGTTCTTCGTGCCCAAGCCGCTGCAGCGCCTGTTCAACGTGCGCACGCAGCAGGCCCGTATCGCGGATGTGCCGACCACGGTACGGATCGTCGGGCGGATCATTCCGGACCCGGCCATGCGCGGCACGGTGCAGCCCAGCGTGCCCGGGCGGCTGGAACCGCCCGAGGGCGGCTTCCCGGTCCTGGGCGATACGGTGCAGGCCGGCCAGATCATCGGCTGGGTCTCGCCGTCGGTCGGCGTGGTCGACCGCACGCAGGCGCGCCGTGACGTCGCCCGCCTGACCACGGAAATCCGGGTGGAGACCGAGGCGCTGGAAATCCTGCGCCAGTTCAGCTTCGTGCCGTTCCGCGAGGGCAAGATCTACCAGGCCGAACAGCGGATCGCCGGGCTGCGCCAGCAGCGGGATGCGCTGCTGCCGATGCTGAAGCTGCGGGAGGAGCTGCGCGCGCCCTCCACCGGCGTGGTCTCGGCATCGGGTGCGATCAACGGCAAGATCGTGCAAGCCGGTGAGGTCGTGTTCGAGGTCATCGATCCCAACCGCATGTGGATCGAGGCGACCGCGCCCGATCCGGTGACCGCCGCCCAGGCCAG
Source organism: uncultured Bifidobacterium sp. (assembly GCA_964478525.1). Classification (GTDB taxonomy): domain Bacteria; phylum Pseudomonadota; class Alphaproteobacteria; order Acetobacterales; family Acetobacteraceae; genus Rhodopila. Next base: position 1,136 of record CAYZKM010000130.1, on the reverse strand, counting down.
CAAGGTCGCCTCGGCCAATGCCGTGACGCCCGAGGGTACCAACCTGGCCATCGCCTTCGTCGGCTCCGGCCTGGCGCTGGAACAGCAGGCAACGCCGATCCTGTTCCGTATCGAGAACCCGCCGCCCGGCCTGCGCGTCGGCCGCCCGGTGACCGTCAGCGTACAAAGTGCTGCCGACATGCGGCGCGGCATTCCGGTGAACCGCGCGTCGGTGACCACCGGCAGTTCCGGCGTCGAGGAGGTCTGGGAACAGACCGCCCCCGAGGTCTTCGTCCCCCACCCGGTGCGCACCCAGAACATCGACGGTGCCACGATTCTTGTTGTCGACGGCGTCACCGACGGCGCCCGGATTGTTGTCAACGGCGCCCGCCTGATGGCGCAACTTCAGTGATTGCGAGTTTCATCATGTCCTTCTTCCGATTTCAGCCTTCGCGCCTGGCGCGTGCTTCCTGCCTGGCGCTGGCCGTGGCAGCCGGTGCCGCCATGGCCGCCTCGCCCGCACACGCCGGCGACGACGGCAACAACGATCCAGCCCCCCCCGCGCCCCGTACCACGCTGCAGATCGGCGATGTCAGCGTCGTGCTGATCTCGGCCAACAACCAGCTTTATGCGTTCCTCGACCGGATCGAGGACAACGCCCCGGTCAGCGATGCCGAAATGGCGGTCAGCCTGTCCGACGGGTCGAAGCTGGACATGAAGCGGGCCAGCAACGGGCTGTTCGTCGCTCCGTTCGATCGGTCGGGCCATCTGCGCGATGCGTTCATGGTGTCGGTACGCGCGCCCGAGGGCACCGGGGAAGACGTGGCGGAAATCCGCTATGACGATCTGAAAAGCACGGATTCACCGCCGCCGCCCAGCCAGCTCGGCGGCAAGATCTACATCGCGCTTGTCTCGGCCGCCATCGGTGCCCTTCTCGGCACCGCGGGCCTGCGCCTGGTGGGCGCGCGCCGCCGGCGCCAGCACCTGCATCCCGCGTAATCGATGTTCGCTGCCATCGTCTCGGCCAGCCTGCGGCACCGCGTCTTCGTCCTGCTTGCCACGGCGGTGCTGCTGGTCTGGGGTAGCCTGGTCGCGCGTGACATGCCGATCGACCTGCTGCCGGAACGCGGCCCGGTCCTCGTCGAGATCTACACCAC